>NZ_DBGCJQ010000048.1:0-28433 GCF_048354975.1 Massilistercora timonensis
GCGTATCAGAGGAAGTTGCGAAGGAAGCGCTCCGTCTGGCAACCCACAAGCTGCCATGTAAATGTAAAGTCGTTTCTCGCGCAGACTTAGAAGGCGGTGATAACAGTGAAAATTAATGCATTTGTAGAAGATTTAAAAACAAAATCAGCTGCAGAGCTGAACGAAGAATTAGTAGCTGCTAAGAAGGAACTCTTCAACCTGAGATTCCAGAATGCAACCAACCAGCTGGACAACACCAGCCGGATCAAAGAAGTAAGAAGAAACATTGCCAGAATTCAGACAGTCATCACTGAGAAGAAAGGGGTGTAATTCATGGAAAGAAATCTTAGAAAAACCCGTGTGGGCAAGGTGATCAGTAATAAAATGGACAAAACCATCGTTGTCGCAGTTGAGGACCATGTAAAACATCCGCTTTACAAGAAGATCGTAAAGAGAACCTACAAGCTGAAGGCGCATGACGAGGCAAATGAGTGTAACATCGGCGACACCGTAAAAGTTATGGAGACAAGACCGCTGTCCAAGGACAAGAGATGGTGACTTGTCGAAGTTATGGAGAAAGTTAAATAGTATAAGGAGGGAAACCTGCATGATACAGCAAGAAAGCAGACTGAAGGTAGCCGATAACACAGGCGCGAAAGAGTTACTGTGTATCCGGGTGCTGGGAGGTTCAACAAGAAGATATGCAAGTATCGGCGACGTGATTGTTGCGACTGTTAAAGATGCAACACCAGGCGGCGTTGTGAAAAAAGGCGATGTTGTGAAGGCAGTTGTCGTTCGTACGGTAAACAGTATCCGGCGCAAGGACGGTTCCTACATCAGTTTCGATGAGAATGCCGCAGTTATTATAAAAGACGATAAGACACCAAGAGGAACCCGTATCTTCGGGCCGGTAGCAAGAGAGCTTCGTGACAAACAGTTCATGAGGATCGTTTCCCTGGCTCCGGAAGTACTGTAAGGAGGTGCGTGCAAGATGTCATCATTAAAGATCAAGAAGGGCGACACCGTTAAAGTGATCGCCGGCAAGGATAAAGACAAAGAAGGCAAGGTAATCGCTGTGAACCAGAAGGATGGCAAGGTTGTCGTTGAAGGCGTCAACATGCTGACCAAGCACACGAAGCCCAGCGCCTCCAACCAGAACGGCGGGATCATCCATCAGGAAGGCCCCATCGACATTTCCAATGTGATGTACCTTCACAACGGAAAGGCCACCAGAATCGGTTTCAAGGTGGAAGACGGCAAGAAAGTACGCTACGCGAAATCAACCGGCGAAGTGATCGCGGATAAGCAGGGTAAGTAATCTTAAGGAAGGAGGTCCAGGACTTTGAGCAGACTGAAAGAACAGTACCAGAACGAGATCGTCGACGCACTGACGAAGAAGTTTGGTTATAAGAATATCATGGAAGTGCCGAAGCTCGACAAAGTTGTGATCAACATGGGCGTAGGCGAAGCAAAAGACAACGCGAAGATTTTGGATTCAGCAATTGCCGATCTTGAGCGGATCACCGGTCAGAAGGCAGTGATCTGTAAGGCAAAGAAATCCGTTGCCAACTTTAAATTAAGAGAGGGAATGTCCATCGGATGTAAGGTTACACTGAGAGGCGAGAAGATGTATGAATTCGTTGACCGCCTGATCAACCTTGCTCTTCCCCGTGTACGTGACTTCCGCGGTGTAAACCCCAACGCTTTCGACGGAAGAGGAAACTATGCTCTTGGTATCAAGGAGCAGCTGATCTTCCCGGAGATCGAGTACGACAAGGTAGACAAAGTAAGAGGTATGGACGTTATCTTTGTCACAACCGCGAAGACTGACGAAGAGGCCCGCGAGCTGCTGACACAGTTCAACATGCCTTTCAGAAAATAAGGAGGTAAATTATGGCTAAGACAGCAATGAAAGTTAAACAGCAGCGCAAAGCGAAATTCTCCACCAGAGAATACAACCGCTGCAAAATTTGCGGACGTCCGCACGCATATTTGAGAAAATATGGAATCTGCCGTGTTTGCTTCCGCGAACTGGCATATAAGGGACAGATTCCGGGTGTTAAGAAAGCAAGCTGGTAAGGAGGTAAGAGCAAATGACAATGAGCGATCCAATCGCAGATATGCTTACAAGAATCCGTAATGCAAATACTGCAAAACACGATACTGTAGATGTTCCGTCATCTAAGATGAAGCTCGCAATCGCCAACATTCTGTTGGATGAAGGATATATTGAGAAGTATGAACTGATCGAAGACGGCGTATTCAAGACCATCCACATTACCTTGAAATACGGCGCAGACAAGAATGAGAAGGTAATCACAGGCCTTAAGAGAATCTCCAAACCGGGCTTGAGAGTCTACGCTGGAAGCGAAGACCTGCCGAAGGTACTTGGTGGACTGGGAACCGCAGTCATCTCTACCAACAAAGGCGTGATCACCGACAAAGAAGCAAGAAAACTGGGTGTAGGCGGCGAGGTTTTATGCTATATCTGGTAACAGCCGCAGGCATCACAAGGTAACACTACGGCCACTAGGCTCGTGGGAGACCTCGCCAAGTGGACCGAGTGTACTTTCGCACTAAGCTCGTGAAACACCACGCTAAGTGCTCAATGTAACTGAAAACAGAGTGGGTAAGGCCCATTCCGAAAATTTAAGTTAAGGAGGATATGGTATGTCACGTATAGGAAGACTGCCGGTTGCGATTCCTGCAGGAGTTACTGTTGAGATCGCAGAGAACAATAAAGTGACTGTAAAGGGTCCTAAGGGGACATTGGTAAAGGAACTTCCTGTTGAGATGGAGATCAGGCAGGAAGGCGAAGAGATCGTAGTTACAAGACCGAATGACCTGAAGAAGATGAAATCTCTTCACGGTCTGACCAGAACCCTGATCAACAACATGGTTGTGGGCGTGTCCAACGGATACGAGAAGGTTCTGGAAGTAAACGGTGTTGGATACAGAGCAGCAAAGTCTGGAAATAAACTGACCCTGAACCTGGGATACTCTCATCCAGTCGAGATGGTTGATCCGGAAGGTGTTGAGACTGTCGTTGAAGGACAGAACAAGATCACCGTTAAGGGTATCGACAAAGAAAAAGTAGGCCAATACGCAGCTGAGATCAGAGACAAGAGAAGACCTGAGCCGTACAAGGGCAAGGGAATCAAGTACGCTGATGAAGTGATCCGGCGCAAAGTTGGTAAGACTGGTAAAAAATAAGTAAGGAGAGTGTGAAAATGGTTAGCAAGAAGTCAAGAAGTGTAGTACGTGTCAACAAGCACAGAAAAATACGTAACCGTTTGAGCGGTACCGCTGAGTGCCCTCGTCTGGCCGTGTTCAGAAGCAACAACCATATGTATGCGCAGATCATTGACGATACCGTTGGAAATACTCTGGTTTCCGCTTCCACTCTTCAGAAAGATGTGAAGGCAAACCTGGAGAAGACCAATGACGTTAACGCAGCGGCATATCTGGGCAAGGTGATCGCAGAGAAAGCGATTGAAAAAGGGATCAAGGACGTTGTCTTTGACAGAGGCGGCTTTATCTATCAGGGTAAAGTTCAGGCATTAGCAGACGCAGCTAGAGAAGCTGGGCTGAATTTCTAGAAGGAGGAGCACACATGAAACAGGAACGTATTGATGCTAGTCAGTTAGAATTAAATGAAAAAGTAGTGTCAATTAAACGTGTAACCAAAGTTGTTAAGGGTGGCCGTAATATGAGATTCACAGCTTTAGTAGTTGTCGGCGATGGAAATGGCCATGTTGGTGCAGGTTTAGGAAAAGCTACAGAAATTCCGGAAGCGATCCGCAAAGGAAAAGAGGATGCTGCAAAGCATCTCATCACTGTAGCGCTGAATGAGAATGAAAGTATTACCCATGATTTTATCGGTAAATTTGGCGGAGCTTCCGTACTGCTCAAAACAGCTCCGGAAGGTACCGGTGTGATCGCCGGAGGTCCGGCCCGTGCCGTGATCGAGATGGCGGGGATCAAAAACATCCGTACAAAATCTCTTGGTTCCAATAACAAGCAGAACGTTGTTCTGGCTACCATCGAGGGACTGAGACAGATCAAGACCCCGGAGGAGGTTTCCAAACTCCGCGGGAAATCTATCGAAGAAATCTTAGGCTAAGGAGGGAGATCAAGATGGCAAATCTGAAAGTTACTTTAGTAAAGTCTACGATCGGCGCCGTACCGAAGCATAAGAAGACGGTAGAGGCTCTGGGTCTTAAGAAACTTCACAAGACTGTGGAGCTGCCGGACAATGAGGCGACAAGAGGAATGATCAAACAGGTACAGCACCTGGTAAAAGTGGAAGAAGCATAATCAAGAGACGGATAAGGAGGTGTTAGAATGGATTTATCAAATTTAAGACCTGCTGACGGAGCGAAGCAGAGCGGCAATTTCAGAAGAGGACGCGGCCATGGTTCCGGAAACGGCAAGACAGCCGGCAAGGGACATAAAGGTCAGAAAGCACGTTCCGGCGGAGCAAGACCAGGTTTTGAAGGCGGACAGATGCCATTATACAGAAGAATTCCAAAGAGAGGCTTCAAATGCATTAATTCCAAAGATATCGTTGGCATTAATGTAAGCGCTCTGGAAGTATTCGATAACGATGCCGTAGTTTCTGTTGAGACTCTGAAGGAAGCCGGTATCGTCAAAAATGCGAGAGACGGTGTGAAGATCCTTGGAAACGGGGAACTTACCAAGAAACTCACCGTTCAGGCAAACGCGTTCAGCGCGGGCGCTGTCGCTAAGATCGAGGCGTTGGGTGGAAAAGCAGAGGTGATCTAATGTTAGAGACTTTTCGGAGAGCATTTCAAATCAAAGATATCCGAAAGAAACTGGGATATACATTTTTAATGTTGATCGTGATAAGGCTCGGATCAGAACTGCCGACACCCGGGGTTGACCCAACATATATCCAGAACTTTTTCGCGGAAAACACCGGTGAAGCGTTTAACCTGTTTAACGCTTTCACCGGCGGTTCCTTTGAGAATATGTCGGTGTTCGCGCTCAGTATCACCCCTTACATCACGTCTTCCATTATCATGCAGCTTCTCACCATTGCCATCCCTCAGCTGGAGGAGATGCGCAAGGAAGGAGAAGACGGACGGAAGAAGATCACAGCGATCACCCGTTATCTCACGGTAGGACTTGCCCTGATCGAATCCACGGCCATGGCCATCGGATTTGGACGGCAGGGACTTCTGGTGGAATACAATTTTGTCAATGGCGCGATCGTTGTGCTGACGCTGACCGCGGGAAGCGCATTTCTTATGTGGATCGGTGAGCGGATCACAGAGAAGGGCGTGGGAAACGGTATTTCCATCGTCCTGGTGATCAACATCATCTCCCGTGTGCCAAGCGACATGACATCCCTGTTTAACCAGTTTGTATTTGTGGAAGGGAAAAGCCTGGCTTCCAGCGGCCTTGCGGCGCTGATCATCCTGGCGATCATTATTGTACTGGTGGTATTCGTTGTCATTCTTCAGGGCGGCGAGCGGAAGATCCCGGTACAGTATTCCCAGAAGGTGGTAGGACGCAGAAGCTACGGCGGACAGTCTTCACACATTCCGTTGAAGGTTAACACAGCCGGCGTTATCCCCATCATCTTTTCCTCATCTCTGATGCAGTTCCCAATCGTTATCGCCTCCTTTATGGGCAAGGGCGAGGGAACCGGGATCGGTTCAGAGATCTTAAGAGGAATGAACCAGAGCTTCTGGTGCAATCCGCAGTATCCGCAGTACAGCTGGGGACTTGCGGTATACATTGTCCTGACGGTGTTCTTCGCATATTTCTATACCTCCATCACTTTTAACCCGATGGAGATCGCAAACAATATGAAGAAGAACGGCGGATTTATCCCTGGTATCCGTCCGGGCAAACCAACGGTTGAATATCTGACAAAGATCCTGAACTACATTATCTTTATCGGAGCCTGCGGACTGATCTTGGTACAGATCGTTCCCATTTTCTTCAACGGTTGGATGGGAGCAAGCGTGTCATTTGGAGGAACATCTCTCATCATTATCGTCAGCGTTGTGCTGGAGACGATGAAACAGATCGAATCTCAGATGCTCGTGCGCAATTATAAAGGATTTTTGAATAGTTAACAGTCCGAAGGACTGCAGTGGCGTTGCCGTGCAGGGCAATCGAACCGATTGCTCTGCCAAAGAGCAATGCCGGATGCAAAGTAATGACTCGCGGGATTTTTTTCGCGGGTTAAAATGCTATAAAGGAGGAAGTTGAGATATGAAGATCATTATGTTAGGCGCGCCGGGAGCCGGCAAAGGGACTCAGGCCAAGAAGATCGCTGCGAAATACGATATTCCCCATATTTCCACAGGCGATATCTTCCGTGCCAATATCAAGAACGGCACAGAGCTTGGAAAGAAAGCCAAGACCTACATGGATCAGGGACTTCTGGTGCCGGACGAGCTGGTGGTGGACCTGGTGGTAGACCGTGTCAATCAGGAAGATTGTGGAAACGGGTATGTACTGGATGGATTTCCGCGTACCATTCCCCAGGCAGAAGCTCTGGACAAAGCGCTTTCCGGCATGGGGCAGAAGCTGGATTACGCCATCGACGTGGATGTGCCGGATGAGAATATCATCCGTCGTATGTCCGGACGCCGGGCCTGCGTAGGCTGCGGAGCTACATATCATCTGGAGTATGCGCCCACGAAGAAAGAGGGCATCTGCGATGCCTGCGGCGGGGAGCTGATCTTAAGAGACGATGATAAGCCGGAGACAGTGAAGAAGCGTCTGGATGTTTACCATGAGCAGACACAGCCGCTGATCGACTATTATACCCAGGCCGGAATCCTTAAGACCGTAGACGGGACCGTGGACATTGAGGACGTGTTCCGGGCGATCACGGAGATCCTGGAGGCTTAAGATCATGCCGATCACTGTAAAATCAGAACGGGAAATTGAACTCATGACCCAGGCCGGGCAGATCCTGGAGAAAGTTCACGATGAACTGGCCAAAGAACTGCATGCGGGAATGACCACCAAGGATGTGGACCGGCTGGGGGAAGAGCTCATCAGAAGCTATGGCTGTATTCCTTCCTTTCTGGATTACAACGGCTATCCTGCTTCTATCTGTGTCTCCGTCAACGACGAGGTGGTCCACGGGATCCCAAGCGAGCACCGGTTCTTAAGAGACGGAGATATCGTCAGCCTGGATGCGGGCGTGATCTACAAGGGTTACCACTCGGACGCGGCCCGGACCTACGGGATCGGGGAGATCAGCCAGGAGGCGAAAGATCTGATCCGGGTGACCCGGGAGTGCTTTTTCGAGGGTATAAAGTACGCGAAAGAAGGCAATCATTTATTTGACATCTCAGGGGCCATCGGAAGGTATGCCACAGAGAGGGGCTACGGAGTAGTCCGGGATCTGTGCGGCCACGGGATCGGGACTGCCATGCATGAGGCGCCGGAGATCCCCAACTATGAGCAGAACCGCAAAGGAGTGCTCTTAAAGGCCGGGATGACCCTTGCCATCGAGCCCATGATCAATATCGGAGGCTGGGAAGTGGACTGGATGGACGACGACTGGACGGTAGTCACAAGAGACCATTCCCTGTCCGCCCACTATGAGAACACGATACTGATCACAGCAGGGGAACCTAAGATTCTGTCCTACACAGGAGAGCAGTAATGGCAGAGATAAGAAAAGGGATGCTGGCGCGGTCCCGGGCGGGACATGACGCCGGCGCCCTCTATGTGATAACAGAAGCAGACGACACATATGTATATTTAGTGGATGGCCGGATCCGGACGCTGGATAAGCCCAAGAAAAAGAAGCACAGGCATATTCAGATCATCAGCCGGACGGTGGATATCACCGGCGCGGACGACGCAAAGATCCGCCGGGAGCTTCGCGCAGCCGGAAGAGAAGAAGGAAAATCATATCTTACACAGCAATAGGAGGAAGGACATGTCAAAAGCTGACGTAATTGAAATCGAAGGAACCGTAGTAGAAAAACTGCCGAACGCCATGTTCCAGGTGGAACTGGAGAACGGTCACCAGGTACTGGCCCACATCAGCGGGAAACTGAGGATGAACTTCATCAAGATCCTGCCGGGCGACAAGGTGACACTGGAGTTGTCTCCCTACGATCTTTCCAAAGGAAGGATTATCTGGAGAGACAAGTAAATTGCGAAAAAATCTATTGACTTTGCTGAAAATCAGGTGCTATAATATATAGGCACGTTTTCCGGGGATTTTTATGCCCTTTTCTCAGGCGGCTGCAGAGATATGAGAGGGAAAACGTGGAAAACTAAGGCATAGCAATGGATGAAAGGAGGCTCACCAATGAAGGTTAGGTCATCAGTAAAACCAATTTGCGAGAAATGCAAAGTAATCAAAAGAAAAGGAAGCATTCGTATTATCTGCGAGAATCCGAAGCACAAACAGAGACAGGGCTAGTTATTTTTGATCAGACAGATATCTGACGGCGACACACCAGGAGATGTGTAGGCTGTTTCAAATATACAAGGATACACTTTTAGCCGGTGGGATTCCTTCGTATATTGCTTCTAATGCCGGACTTTCAGGATCACATTTTCCAGAGAGACCGGAAAGGGCGTGAATACCGACACGCCTGGACTGCGCGAAAAGCGGTCCCTATTAAAGTCGATATCAAAACAAAGAAAAAATGGAGGGAATTTACATGGCTCGTATAGCAGGTGTAGACTTACCAAGAGACAAACGTGTAGAAATCGGACTGACTTATATTTACGGAATCGGAAGATCCAGTTCCAACCGTATCCTTGCAGAGGCTGGAGTAGATCCGGATATCCGCTGCAGAGATCTTACAGATGAGGACGTAAAGAAGATCAGCGCCGTGATCGATGAGACTCAGATGGTAGAAGGTGATCTTCGTCGTGAGATCGCTCTGAATATCAAGAGACTTCAGGAAATTGGCTGCTACAGAGGAATCCGTCACAGAAAAGGCCTTCCGGTTCGTGGTCAGAAGACAAAGACCAACGCAAGAACCAGAAAAGGTCCGAAGAGAACCGTAGCTAATAAAAAGAAGTAGAGCACTTAATGAAAGCAAGCCGTAAGGCGATGCTTGAGTTTAGTGCGAACTTCATTAATCCGTAACATTTTGATTTAATAATGTAGAAAGAAAAGGAAAGAGTAGGTTAGTTTTATTATGGCAAAGAAAGTTACAAAGAAAGTGACAAAAAAACGTGTCAAGAAAAACGTTGAACACGGACAGGCACACATCCAGTCATCCTTCAACAACACTATCGTTACACTGACGGATGCACAGGGCAACGCTCTGTCATGGGCAAGTGCCGGCGGTCTGGGATTCAGAGGTTCAAGGAAATCTACCCCTTATGCAGCGCAGATGGCAGCAGAGACTGCGGCAAAGGCTGCATTAGTACATGGTTTAAAAACAGTTGACGTTATGGTTAAAGGACCTGGTTCAGGAAGAGAAGCGGCAATCCGTGCTCTTCAGGCATGCGGGATCGATGTGACCAGCATCCGTGACGTAACTCCGGTTCCTCACAACGGATGCCGTCCGCCGAAGCGCAGAAGAGTGTAATTTAGAAGTGTCGTAGAGCGATTGAAGCAAATTTAGGAGGAAAATAAATCATGGCAGTAAACAGAGTTCCTGTTCTGAAAAGATGCAGATCCCTTGGTATGGATCCGGTATATTTGGGAATTGACAAAAAGTCAAACAGACAGCTGAAAAGATCCAACAGAAAGATGAGCGAGTACGCGCTGCAGCTCCGTGAGAAGCAGAAAGCGAAATTCATCTACGGTGTGCTGGAGAAACCTTTCAGAAATTATTATAAGAAAGCAAAACAGATGAGCGGTATGACAGGTGAGAACCTGATGCGCCTTCTGGAGACAAGACTGGACAACGTTGTGTTCCGTCTTGGCCTGGCCAGAACCAGACGTGAGGCAAGACAGATCGTAGACCACAAGCATGTTCTGGTAAACGGCAAGCAGGTGAACATCCCTTCCTATATCGTGAAGGCCGGTGACACCATTGAAATCAAAGAAAAACACAAAAGCTCTCCAAGATATAAGGAGATCGTAGAGGTTACAGGCGGACGTCTGGTTCCGGAGTGGCTTGAGGCAGATCTTGAGAACCTGAAGGGAACCATCAAGGAGCTTCCGACACGTGACGTGATCGATGTTCCGGTTGACGAGATGCTGATCGTCGAATTATATTCTAAATAATAACCCGCAACACCACAGGAGGTGGACCTAGTGTTTGATTTTAATAAACCTAATATTGAGATAACTGAGATTTCAGAAGATAAGAAATATGGGAGATTCGTTGTAGAGCCTCTGGAGCGGGGCTATGGTACAACATTAGGAAATTCCCTCAGAAGGATCATGCTCTCCTCCCTGCCGGGTACGGCGATCAGTCAGGTAAAGATTGACGGGGTGCTGCATGAATTCAGCTCGATTCCTGGGGTGAAAGAGGATGTCACAGAGATCATTATGAACCTGAAATCCCTTGCGATCAAGAACAACTCCGAGACCGATGAGCCCAAGACGGCATACATCGAGTTCGAAGGAGAAGGTGTGGTCACAGGAGCGGATATCCAGGTGGATCAGGACATTGAGATCATGAATCCTGAGACCGTTATCGCGACATTGAACGGCGGGGCAGACAGCAAGCTTTACATGGAGCTGACCATCACCAATGGCCGGGGCTATGTAAGCTCTGAGAAGAATAAGAACGACGAATTACCGATCGCGGTGATCCCGATCGATTCCATTTATACGCCGGTAGAGCGTGTGAACCTGACGGTGGAGAACACCCGTGTGGGCCAGATCACAGATTTTGACAAGCTGACTCTGGATGTTTACACCAACGGAACCCTTTGCCCGGATGAGGCAGTCAGCCTGGCTGCCAAGGTGCTGAGCGAGCATTTGAGACTGTTCATCGATCTGTCTGAGGTGGCGCAGGCTGCTGAGGTAATGATCGAGAAAGAGGACGATGAGAAGGAGAAGGTGCTGGAGATGAGCATCGACGAACTGGAGCTGTCCGTACGGTCTTACAATTGCCTGAAGAGAGCCGGCATCAACACCGTGGAGGAACTTACCACCCGTACACCGGAAGATATGATGAAGGTGCGGAACCTGGGACGCAAGTCTCTGGAGGAAGTCCTGGCAAAGCTGGACGAATTGGGATTGTCTTTAAGTAAAGGCGAAGAATAAGAAGATTTGCCGGTAAGCCCGAAGCGCGCGGCAGATGCATTTGGCTAGTAAGCCCGAAGATGCATAACCAAGTGTAGAATAATGGAGGATTAAGAAATGGCAAAGTATAGAAAACTCGGCAGAACAGCAAGCCAGAGAAAAGCATTGTTAAGAAACCAGGTAACCGCTCTGATCAATCACGGAAAGATCAGAACCACTGAGGCGAAGGCAAAAGAGATCCGCAAGATCACTGAGCATCTTATCGCTCTGGCGGTAAAAGAGAAGGACAACTTCGAAGAGGTTACCGTAAAGGCCAAAGTTGCCCGCAAGGACAAGGACGGCAAGAGAGTAAAAGAAGTTGTAGACGGCAAGAAAGTAACCGTATACGACGAGGAAGAGAAGACCATTAAGAAGGATCTTCCCAGCAGACTGCATGCTCGCCGTCAGATGCTGAAAGTCCTGTATCCGGTGAAAGAAGTTCCCACCGCTGCTGCAGGAAGAAAGAAAAACACCAAGCAGGTTGACCTGGTTGCGAAACTCTTTGATGAGATCGCGCCCAAGTATGAAAACCGCAAGGGTGGTTACACAAGAATCGTGAAGATCGGCCAGAGAAAAGGCGACGCTGCTATGGAAGTTCTGATCGAGCTGGTGTAAGACAGTTTTATAAAGAACAACAGTCAAAAGGACATGTGGATCGACCGCATGTCCTTTTTTAAAATGAGAATAGAATATGGGGACTGTTAGTAAAGTAGTACATCATTTAGATATTAGATAGGCAGTTCCAGGTAGATGTCCTTTCCCTCCTTAATGGAGATGACTACCTTGCCGCCGCGGATGGTGGTGACAGCGCCCTCCACCTGGATGTCTGCCACAGGAGCAGCCGGCGCGGCCTCTTCTTCCACGGTTTCCTCAGCGGCAACCTCCGCCGCGTCCTTAAAGCCGGAAACATTGTCCGGAGTCAGCGGGGAGAGGGAATCGCTGGTCTTGGTAAGGGTAGCGCCCAGTACCTGGGCGATAGTGAGACAGCCGTCCAGAGAAAGCAGTCCGGAATCCACCAGCTCATCAAAGATCGCCGGATCCTCCAGATTCGCCGGTTCGATGGTGATCCCCTCTTCCGCCCGGCAGCAAAGCACCGCAGGGTCGCTTGCATGGGCTTTCGCAGTTTCAGCAGTAATTGACATTTCTATTACCTCCTCGATATAAGTTCAATGATCCAATTCAAGTATAGGAGTTCAGGGAGAAAATATCCAATTTATTTTTAGAATGTGTGAGGGATGTTTATAGAAGAGATCTATGAGTTCAGAAATGTTTCTGAAAAATGGCTTGCAATTTAAAGTCCTTTGCAGTATGCTTGTATTAAGCAACTAGTATAATAAGACATAAGTACAGATGTGAGGGAAAAGATGGAAGAGTTGATACGAGTGGAGAATATCTGCAAAATCTATCATCCGGGAGATAATGAGGTTCGGGCGCTGGATGGTGTAAATCTTACCATAGGGGCCGGGGAACTGGTAGCAGTGGTAGGGCATTCAGGATCCGGGAAATCTACGCTGATGAATATCCTGGGGTGTCTTGATGTGCCGACAGGCGGGAAATACTATCTCAATGGAAGCGATGTTTCCTGTCTGTCGGACAATGAGCTTTCAGATATCCGTAATCGCCAGATTGGTTTTGTCTTTCAGGGGTTTAACCTGATCCATAATCTGGATGCAATAGGGAATGTGGAACTTCCTCTGATCTATCGGGGTATGGATCGCCGCAGCCGGCGTGAGGCGGCCAGAAGGGCGCTGGAGTTGGTGGGGCTCGAAGAGCGTCTGCGGCATAAGCCTTCGGAGATGTCCGGAGGGCAGCAGCAGAGGGTGGCGGTGGCAAGAGCGATCGCGGCCCGTCCTCCGCTGATCCTGGCGGACGAACCTACTGGGAACCTGGATTCCCGAACCTCCGGGGAGATCATGGAGATCTTGAAGGGCTTGCACCGAGCTGGCCGAACGGTAGTGATCATCACCCATGATCTGGATATCGCGGCCCAGGCGCGCCGGGTGATCTGCATCCGGGACGGGCAGATTGAGCGGGAATATGAGAACAGACAGCAGTAAAACAAAATGAGAGTGAGGAGGACAAAAGACCATGTTCCATAAGAAAGAAGAAAAAACAGAAAACGCAGGATATTCGGAGGGCAAGAAGAAAAGGAAAAAACTTCCCGGCTGGGTGATCCTGCCGGTACTGGGAGTGATCGCGGCGGTGTTTTTTGCTGTTTCCCGGCTGACTGCGGGGGAGGGGGTCGTCCAGCTTTCCGTAGTATCTGTAGAGAGGGGAGATATCCGTCAGACCTATCACGCCTCAGGGACGGTGGAGAGTGAAAGGAGCAAAGTATTTTATTCCCCGGTGAACGCCCCGGTGAAAACATGCAGAGCTAAGGTGGGAACATCAGTGAAAAAAGGCGATCTTCTGGTGTCCTTTGATATTACGGATCTGGAAAAGGATAACCGGCAGTCAGAGCTGAGCGTACTTCAGGCCAGATACACCAGCGAGGACGCCAGGGAGCAGAGCAGCAGAGCGGCGAAAGCTGCCGCAGAGGGGAAAGCCCAAAGTGTGGAGGCGAAAAAGCAGGTCCAGGAGCAGATCCAGGACAAAAAGAAGGAGATCGCCAGTCTGGAGAAGCAGGCCGGGAAAGAGACCAGCCAGGTTTCCAAGAATGCGGCCAAGATCGCCAGTCTCCGGAAGGATTTGGAGGAGAATCTGGACGCGCAGTCTGAACAACAGGCAATCAAGGAAAATGCGGAGCGGCAGTTGTCGAAACTGGACGGAAACAAGGAGGAACATGAGCAGCAGATCCAGGAGCTTCTGAAAAAAGCCCAGGAGGCCACTGACCAGATTGCCAGCCTGCAGAAAGCATCACGCTCGCTGGAAAACCAGTTGGCTGTTCTGGAAAATGCGGGAGGCACAGGAGCGGCAGAGCAGCTTGCGGCGGCCCGCAAAGAACTGGAGACGCTTGAGGATAGTCTGGCGCAGCTGGGGATGGGAGGTGGCGGCTCTTCCGAGGCCGGCCTTACCAGCGGCCAGGAGAAGAATCTGGAGGTCACCGAGGATCTGGCGGAGCTTTCCCGGCTGAGTACCGGGGAGCTTCTGGAAAAAGGCCGGGAAGGCATTAAGGCAGAGTTCGACGGGGTCATCTCGGATGTAAAGGTGCTGGAAGGGAGTACGGCTACTCAGGGGCTGGAGCTTTTCACGCTGGTGAGCAATCAGGATGTGAAGGTACGGCTGGAAGTACCAGCCAATGATTACGAAAATCTTATTAAAGGGAGCAAGGCGCAGATCACGATCGGCGGAGCTTCCTATCAGGGAAGTGTCACTTCTGTGGACAAGATCGCGCTGGCCAATGAGAAGGGGAACGCTGTCATTCACGCGGATGTGACAGTCAACAACCCGGATGAGGAACTGTGCATCGGCGTAGGCGCTAAAGCGGTGCTGACCGTGGCGGAGAAGTCAGATATCCTGTATCTTCCGGGAGAAGTAGTCAACACTTCAGCAGAAGGAGATTTTGTCTATGTGATCCGGGGCGGCCAGGTGGAGAAGCAGCCTGTGGAACTTGGGATTGCCTCTGACAGCCAGGTAGAGATCCAAAGCGGTCTGAAAGAGGGTGACCAGGTAATCTCGGACGTCTCCGGGGAAGTCCGGGAGGGGATGAAAGCTACCGGAATCTACAAGGAAACAGAAGGAGAGTAAGGATATGGGACAATTAGGGGAATATATAAGGATGGCCCTCTACAATATCCGGGAAAATAAAGGGCGCTCCTTCCTGACTATGCTAGGTATTATCATTGGGATATCCTCAGTGATCACCATTGTCGCCATTGGCAGCGGTCTGAAAGAAGACGTTATGTCCAGCGCACAGACCAAAAGTGTTACGGTGATGGCTGATCCGGAGAAAAGTGCCAATACCCAACTGATCACCTGGGAGGATCTAAAGGCACTGAAAGACCAGCTTGGAGACCAGGTGACGGGAGTGACAAATATTGCGCAGGCTGTCGGAACTGCCCAGACCAGAAAGGGCAGCTTTGATGCGTACCTGACGCTGACTACGCCGGATGAGGAGCAGGATCCTCTGCAACATCCTATCATCCGGGGAACGTATTTTAATGAGAACGATGTAGAGAACCGGTCCGCAGTCTGTATACTGGATAAAGCCAGCGCTCTCTATCTCTTCGGGACAGAGGATATTATCGGTATGGATCTGGACCTACAGGTGGAAGACAGCCTTCTGACACTCCAGGTGAAAGGAGTCCGGGATCAGGATCCGGAGATGATGGCGGCCAATGAAGAAGCTATGGCCATGTTTGGGATGGAGATGCCAGTCCTTCTGGAGGTGCCTTATACACTGGCGGAAAGCTGGGGTGGGCAGGCGGGGAATTTCTCTTCTCTGACTCTGTATCTGGCAGAGGGAGCAGATGAAAACCAGACTGCCAAAGCGGCGGTTCAGATTTTGGATTCCCGGCACATGAATGAGGGAGAGGATCTGTTTGGCAAGCAGCAGGCCATGGAAGACATGGTGCAGGCTATGGGGAGCATTATGGATGGCGTTACAGCCTTTGTGGCCTTTGTAGCAGGGATTTCTCTTCTGGTAGGCGGTATCGGCGTTATGAATATCATGCTGGTGTCGGTGACAGAGCGAACCAGGGAGATCGGTATCCGCAAAGCGTTAGGAGCGCGGACATCCTCGGTGGTCTTTCAATTTCTTTGTGAATCCGCTATCATATCCGGGATTGGCGGGATTATCGGAATTCTATTGGGAGCGGGGCTCGCCGGAGGGATCTCGGCCCTGGAGATCGGAGGGCTGTCCGCCAGGCTGTCGCCAGGGGCGGTGATCCTGGCCACTTGTTTTTCCTGCGGCGTAGGAGTCCTGTTTGGCATCTATCCGGCTCGGAAAGCAGCCGGGATGAGTCCTATTGAAGCGCTGCGGCAACTGTGAAAACATGGGGAAGAATCAGAGGACAGAACACAAAAGATAAGATCTGAGAGTAAAAAGGAGGAAGAAGCATGTTTCAGCCAAGTAAATTATTAAAAGTGATGTCTGTGATTTTTATTATTCTGGGAGTTCTGGGGCTGATCGGAACAGGATTCAGCTATGCCATGCTGCCCACCCTGGAGAGTATAGAGGGCGTGGATATGAGTCTTGTAACGGAGACGCTGACACCGCTGAACCTGGCGCTCTCTATCGTAAGCTGCATAAGCAGCGTGGGAGCAGGGATCGCAGGAATCAGGGGCAGATCCAGGAGAAGAGCGGTGATCTTCATAGGACTCTATTCCCTGCTGACAGTGATATCTCTGATCCAGACGGCGGCGATGGGGTTGTTTAATTTTGGGGCGGTCCTGGATGTGGTAGTCCCGGTGCTGTACTGGTGGGGCCTGTATCAGTCGGAGGAGAGAGGATAGGGATTGCCTGCTTCTGCATACCCTTACAAAATCCGTTCCTTGCGGGGTGCGTGGTACATGCTGTGGTTTGTGTTAAATTTTCTACTTTTGCTGTTTTTCTTCCTTTATTTTTGTGAAAATGTTATAATTAATAAAATGTGTCGGCCAACGACAAGTTCTACGAAGGAAAGGAAGGTATGTGATGAGCAGGTTGGAGATTGATTCCCCGAAGCGGGCAAAGATCGTCATGGAGGGCCTGTACAAGGATCTGGAGCGCAGGATCGAGTCCAGTCCTCCGGGCTTATGTCCAGTTGACATGGCGCGGGCGTTCCTGGAGTTATGTCATGCCCAGACTTGCGGGAAATGTGTACCCTGCCGGATCGGCCTTGGACAGCTGAATCGTCTGATCAAGGACGTGCTGGACGGCAAAGCAACAATGGAAACTTTGGATGTTATGGAGGAGACAGCCCTGTCTGTTATGGAGACGGCGGACTGTGCCATCGGATATGAGGCGGCCAATATGGTCTACAAGGGACTGGTAGGCTACCGGGATGATTATATTGAGCATATTCAGAACGGACGCTGTACCTGCAGCTACAACCAGCCGGTGGCATGTGTGTCCTTATGTCCGGCCCATGTGGATATCCCGGGTTATGTGGCCCTGGTCGGAGAGGGACGCTACGCGGACGCCATCCGTCTGATCCGCAAGGACAATCCGTTCCCCACCACATGTGGTTTTATCTGCGAGCATCCCTGTGAGGCAAGATGCCGGAGAAATATGGTGGATGACTCTGTGAATATCCGCGGACTGAAGCGGATGGCGGCAGATTACGCAGGCGAGGTAGAACCACCGGCATGTGCTCCGTCTACCGGCAAGAAAGTGGCAGTGCTTGGCGGAGGCCCGGGAGGGCTTAGCGCGGCTTACTATCTGCAGCTGATGGGACATCAGGCGACGGTTTACGAGATGCTGCCCAAGCTGGGCGGTATGCTCCGGTACGGAATTCCTAATTATCGTCTGCCCAAAGACAGGCTGGATGAGGACATTAACGCGATCCTGAAGACCGGTGTGGAAGTGAAGCATGGTCTGAAGATCGGTGTGGATGTCACCATTCAGGAGCTGAGAGAGCAGTATGATGCAGTCCTTATCACCATCGGCGCCAGCACAGACAAGAAGCTGGGGCTGGAAGGCGAGGATGCGGACGGCGTATACTCAGCGGTTCAGTTCCTGCGCAATGTTGGGAAGGAACAGATCCTGGATCTGACCGGCAAGCAGGTGGCAGTCATCGGCGGCGGAAATGTTTCTATGGACGCGGTCCGCACGGCGAAGCGGCTGGGCGCCTCCAAGGTAAGCATTGTATACCGCCGGAGAGTGGCGGATATGACAGCGCTGCCAGGCGAAATTGAAGGAGCGGTGGCAGAGGGCATTGAACTGCAGACGTTAAAAGCGCCGGCAGCCCTTGACGTAGATGAGAATCACCATATCAAAGGCATCTATGTGACGCCTCAGATGGTCAGCGCCATCAAAGACGGAAGAGCCAGCATCAAGCCCACCGGCGAGGAGGATGTCTATATCCCCTGTGATGTGCTGATCGTGGCTATCGGCCAGAATATCGAGACCCGTCACTTTGAAGAGGCAGGTATTCCGGTTTCCCGGGGCAAGATCGTTACCGAGAGCAGCGGAACCTTTGAGAATATGCCAGGCGTCTTCGCAGGCGGCGACTGCGCCAGCGGCCCGGCTTCTGTGATCAAGGCTATTGCAGCGGCCAAGGTAGTGGCGGCGAATATCGACGAGTATCTGGGATATCACCATGTGATCTCCTGTGATGTGGAGATCCCGGAACCCCGTCTGGACGACCGTATGCCATGCGGAAGAGTGAACCTTACCGAGCGGGAGGCCTGCGAGAGAGTGAAAGATTTCGAAGGCGTAGAGAACTGTATGACCGAGGCGGAGGCGAAGCAGGAGGCAGCCCGGTGTCTTCGCTGCGATCACTTCGGTTATGGAATATTTAAGGGAGGCAGAGAGAAGTTATGGTAAATCTTACAATAGACGGAAAACCGATTTCCGTAGAGGAAAATACCACGATCATGGAGGCTGCCGCCCAGCTTGGGATCATGATCCCCAAACTGTGTTATCTGAAGGGGCTCAATGAGATCGCGGCCTGCCGGGTATGTGTGGTAGAGCTGGAAGGAAAAGAGAAACTGATATCATCCTGTAACAACGTGGCTGAAGAAGGGATGGTCATCTACACTA
The DNA here is from genome assembly GCF_048354975.1 of Massilistercora timonensis. Lineage (NCBI taxonomy): Bacteria > Bacillati > Bacillota > Clostridia > Eubacteriales > Massilistercora > Massilistercora timonensis. The sequence continues at coordinate 18,810 of NZ_DBGCJQ010000048.1, forward strand.
ACAGCCCGAAAGTGCGCCGCCACAGACGGACAACGGTAGAGCTTCTGCTCTCTCAGCACAACGGGCAGTGTGTGACCTGTTCCCGGAGCGGAAACTGCGCGCTGCAGGATATCGCCAATGACCTGAACATCCTGGAGATCCCTTATGAGAAGCAGATCGAGGACCGTCCCTGGAACAAGGACTTCCCGCTGATCAAGGATTATTCCAAGTGTATCAAGTGTATGCGATGCGTACAGGTCTGTGACAAGGTGCAGGGCCTGAATATCTGGGATGTAGAAGGAACGGGCTCCATGAGCACCATCAATGTGTCCGGCCATAAGAAGATCGAGGAGGCGGACTGCTCCCTCTGCGGCCAGTGTATCACTCACTGTCCGGTAGGGGCTTTGAGCGCCAGGGACGATACAGAGAAGGTATGGAGAGCCATCGAGGATAAAGACAAGATCGTTGTGGCACAGGTGGCGCCTGCCGTGCGGGCTGCCTGGGGTGAGGGCCTTGGTCTTGCGCCGGAGGATGCAACCATCGGCAAGATCCTTGACGCTATGAAGAAGATGGGAATGGACTATGTATTTGACACCGTATTTTCTGCGGACCTTACTATTATGGAGGAGGCCAATGAATTCCTGAAACGGTTTACAGCCGGAGAACTGAAAGAATTCCCCATGTTTACCTCCTGCTGTCCGGGATGGATCCGGTTTGCCAAGACCCAGTTCCCCCATTTCCTGAAACAGATCTCTACGGCCAAGTCGCCGCAGCAGATGTTCGGGGCTGTGATGAAGACCTATTTTGCCCAGAAGCTTGGGGTGGAGCCGGAGAAGATCTATACGGTATCCGTGATGCCCTGTGTAGCCAAGAAGGGCGAGCGTGAGATGGAACTGTTCTATGAGGAATATGCGGGACACGACATTGACGCCGTGATCACTACCAGAGAACTGGTGAAAATGATCCGGGCAGCTCATATCAATCCCGCCACCCTGGAGGATATTGAGAGCGACCGGCCTATGCAGCAGGGCACCGGCGCCGGCGTTATCTTCGGAGCCACCGGCGGCGTAATGGAAGCGGCTCTTCGTACTGCTTACTATCTGCTCAAGAGCGAGAATCCGCCGGTAGATGCTTTCCGTCAGGTAAGAAGCACAGGCTTCCAGGCGAACCATGGCGTTCAGGAGGCAGAGTTCCAGGTTGATGACATTACGGTGAGGACAGCGGTAGTCAGCGGACTTGGCAATACAAGGGCGCTGCTTGAGAAGATCGAGCGGGGCGAGGTTCACTATGACTTCGTAGAAGTGATGGCCTGTCCGGGCGGATGTGTAGGAGGCGGCGGCCAGCCGATCCACGATGGAGAGGAGAGAGCCTTTGAACGAGGCGGAGAGCTGTACGCACTGGATGAACAGTACAAGGTGCGTTTCTCCCATGAGAACCGGGACGTACAGCAGATGTACGCGGAGTTCTTCGAGAAGCCTATGTCTCACAGAGCTCATATGCTCTTACATACAGAGCACAAGCGGCCTTCTTAGAGATGAGATCCAAAAACAAAGCATAAAAAAGAAAGGCGGTACAATTTATGTATCGCCTTTCTTGTATGATCCGTCAGATGAATTTTACCAGAAAACATTTCCTCCAACATTAATTCCGTCTTTGCCGGTCCACGCTGCGTGGAAGAAATAGCAATCTGCAACCGCAGAGTAGCGGGTGCCGCCGAGAACAGCCTTGGCCGCTTTATAACAGGAGTTGGGGACTCCATTTTTCAGCGCCCGTTCCAGCGCGCCGTTCCAGGTAGGAGCAAACTGTCCGGCCTGGAAGATAACGCCTCTTAAGCTGTTGGGGAACCGGGGACTGCTTACGCGGTTCATGATCACGGTTCCTACCGCCAGCATACCATTATAATTGGTTCCGGCTTCGCAGTACAGGATCGCGGCCAGAAGCGCTACGTCAGTGGTGCTGGCTGATACAGAAGAACCAGAATTGGTGGTACCGCCGGAAGATCCGGAAATATCATTGTTCTGTGCGGTGTTGGCGGCAGCTTCTGCTGCGCGTGCACGATCCAGCTGTTTCTGATAGTCTGCCAGTTCTCCTGAAGTGGAAGAGATCTTGCTGTTGATAGCATCCTGCTGGCTGGACAGATTGTTCTGCAGAGCCTTCAGATCCTTCTGCTTATCTTCTAATGCATTTTCCTTTTTCTCTACTTCAAGCCGTGCTTCCTGGAACTCATCCAGCATTTCACGGTCATAGTCGCTGATCACGGTCACGTATTCCGCCCGGTTCAGGAAATCACCCATGTCCTCGGAAGAGAAGAGGATCTCAAGAAGAGAAGCGCTTCCGCCCTCATACATGAATTTGATCCGGTCCTTCATGGCTTCGTAGTGAGTTTCCTCGTTAACCTTGGCCGCAGCCAGCTCCAGTTTCGCTTTTTCTACTTCTTCGGAAAGCGATTCGATTTTCTCAGATGTTTTATCCAGTTCCTTGCTCAGTGAAGCAAGTTCGTTGTTCAGGTCATCCAGTTTTCCCTGAAGATTGGAAGTTTTTTGTTCTAATTCCTCAGTAGAGGGTGCAGCATATACAGAGATTCCGGAAGAAGCAAGTGTTACGGCACACAGAAGCGCAAGCGCAGTCCGTAAGATCTGTTTCTTTTTCATACTCATTCTATACCTTTTCCTTTCTGTCTTTTGCAAGTGCTAGTACATTATACAACAAATTGCTTTATATTGCAAACTTTGTTAAAATAAATGTAATGGAACTGTAACAATTGAAAATGAAGGAAAGGAAAGAACCATGAAGAAGTACGAAGAAGAACACTATCAGTTTGAAAATATTAAGGAGCACATTTACCCCTGGATCAGAAAAGAGCTGAAGGACAAGCATGCACTGAACGGGAAAAATCTGTCGGAGAAGGATACTCCGGTGGTGGCTTTTATGGGGGATCTGAAGATCATCTTCGCCATTCGCCGGGGGGAGGACAGCTATGAGATCCTGAAGGATCAGATGCTGGCGCCGGGGACGGATATCGAAGCGCTCTATCACACAGCCTGTGAGAATCTGGCCCGGGATGTGGAATTTGTTATCGGCAATACCTGGTACGGCGCATTTGGGATCATCGCGGACGGGTTTCATGAGGCAAGTTCCCTTTGTTTCAAGCATATCTGGCAGGTGTGTGTGGATAAGCTGAAGGATGACCTGGTGATCATGGTGCCCTCCAAGGATACGGTTCTTTTTGCCCCGGCGGGACAGAAAGAGGTGGTGGAGAAGATGATCGAGCATGGGAAAGGCGCCTACGATATGGACAGCGAGGGGATCAGTACATCGCTTATGTTGTTTTCCCAGACGAGAAAGGAACTGACGCCCTATGAAATATAAGGTGAGGATGATCGCATTTGACCTGGACGGGACGCTTCTGACCACGGATAAGCGGCTGACGGACGAGACAAGGAGAACTCTGGAACAGGCGGCGAAGAGAGGGATCCTTCTGGTGCCGGCCACAGGGCGGCCGCTGACGGGAATGCCGGCGGAGGTGCTGGGGATTGCGGGAGTCAGATACGCGATTACCGCCAATGGTGCCAGAGTTGTATCTGCGGAGGATGGGAAGATCCTGCGGGAGAAGCTGATCTCTGTGGAAAAAGCCAGAAAAGTCTTGGATATTTACGGTGAATATGATACACTACGAGAGATCTATTATGACGGGCAGGGCTATATGGAAGCCCGGCAGATGGAACAACTGGATCATTATGTGCCGGATCCCAATATGGCGAAATATATGAGGAATACCCGTAAGTGTGTGCCGGATCTGATGGAGAAGTTCCGGCAGGAGAACCGGGCCATGGACAAGGTGCAGGCTGTTTTCGCCTGTGCCGGAGAGAAGGAGCAGGCTTTTCGGAGGATCCGGGAGATGGAAGGCGTGGAAGCTACCGGAGCTCTTTCTTATAATATAGAAGTAACTGCAGGCGGGATCAACAAGGGGGAAGCCCTGTTATGGCTGGCCGGTGAGCTTGGGATCGACCGGGAGGAGATCCTGGCATTTGGCGATGGGGCCAATGACGCGGATATGATCCGTGCGGCGGGGATCGGCGCGGCTATGGAAGTAAGCGTGCCGGAAGTCCGTGCGGCGGCGGATATCCTGGCCGGGTCCAATGATGAGGACGGCGTGGCCCGTGCGATCCAAAGATACATCGATCTGGGATAATCAGTGATTGAATAAAGTATACATTTAAGGTAAAAAGATCAGGAGGGAAAGTACATAGTATGTTAGATGTGTTAAAAGTGATCCTGCTGGGGATCGTGGAGGGAATCACAGAGTGGCTTCCGGTGAGCAGCACCGGCCACCTGATCCTGGTGGGAGATCTGCTGAAACCAAACTTAAGCGACGCATTTATGGAAATGTTCAATGTGGTCATCCAGCTGGGAGCCATTATGGCGGTGGTGGTCCTGTATTTCCATAAGCTGAATCCATTTTCGCCAAAGAAGACTCAGCGACAGAAGATGCTGACCTGGCAGATGTGGATCAAGGTGCTGATCGCTTCAATCCCTGCGGGAGTTGTGGGGATCCTCTTCAATGACGTGTTGGACCGGCTGTTCTACTGGTCAGTGCCGGTGGCGCTGATGCTGATCCTGTACGGCGTGCTCTTTATTGTGATCGAGAAGCGCAACGAGGGACGGCGCCCTGCAGTGACCAAGATCTCGGAGCTGTCGGTGCGGATGCTGCTGTGGATCGGGGTGTTCCAGATGCTGGCCCTCATCCCGGGAACCTCCCGGTCCGGGGCGACCATCGTAGGCGCGCTGATCATCGGCGTGTCCCGGGAAGTGGCGGCGGAGTTTACTTTCTTCCTGGCGATCCCGGCCATGTTCGGCGCCAGCCTGATCAAGCTGGTAGGATTCGGGTTCAACTTTACGGCCGCAGAGCTGGGATTTCTGCTGCTGGGCTGTCTGGTGTCGTTTGGGCTGTCCATCGTGGCGATCCGCTTCCTGATGGGATATATCAAACAGCATGATTTCAAAGTGTTCGGGTATTACCGGATCGTGCTGGGAGGCCTGGTATTGCTGGTGGCGTTCGTGCAGTGGTTGTTTGGTTAATTTAATTGGGGACGTGGTATTTTTAAAAATACCACGTCCCAGATTGAAAATACCCTGTCCCTTTTTGAATTTTCTGAAGGACAGGGCTTGTTTTTTGTAAAAACCATGTTATAATTATGAAGATAATCTGTATGATTATACATTTTATAAATAAAACGGAGGGAAAACGGATGAAAAAGTTTACAGCGTTATTTTTAGCTATGATCCTTGCCGCAGGTCTGATCGTAGGATGTGGCGGCGGAAGTTCTGAGGAAGAGGGCGGAAGCGACGAGGCTACCACAGCAAAGGTGATCGATGTGGATCTGACCAATGAGGAATATGCATTTGGTGTGGATAAGGATCAGCCGGAGCTTCTGGAGCAGGCCAATGCGTTTATCGCGAAGATCCTGGAGGACGGAACCTTTGATGAGATCTGTGACCGTTATTTTGGCGGCGGCGAGCCGGTTGCGGTACAGTCTGCCAAACTGGATTCTTCCAAGGATCAGCTGGTAGTAGCTACCAACGCGGCTTTTGAGCCATTTGAATATACACAGGGTGAAGATTACTACGGAATCGACATGGAGATCGCAGCTCTCTTCGCAGAGGAGCTTGGCCAGGAGCTGGTTATCCAGAACATGGATTTCGATGCAGTATGTCTGTCTGTAGGACAGCACAAATGTGATATCGCCATGGCTGGTCTTACCATCAATGAGGAAAGAGAAGAGATGGTAACATTTACAGATCCTTACTATCAGGCTTCCCAGAGACTGATCGTGCCAAGCACCGACACTTCTTTCGATGACTGTGCAGATGCGGACGCAGTTGCCGCTAAGCTTGGCGAGCTGGAATCCTCTGATTCTATTGGCGTACAGCAGGGAACTACCGGTCAGTATTATGTAGAAGGTGATGCAGAGTGGGGCTTTGAGGGACTTCCTGCAAAATGCGTACCTTACAAGAACGGTTCTCTGGCAGTACAGGATATGCTCCAGGGCAAGATCCAGTATGTGATCATTGACGCAGCTCCGGCAGCGGCGATCACAGAGTCCATCAACGAGATGCAGTAGGAAATTTTCAGTAAGAACAGAAGGGAAAAAGGAAGGCGGCAGTTTGTAGCAACAACGCCTTCCTTCTTTTAAGAAGGGAAGACAATGGGCAATTTTAGTCAGAAGGTAGATAGATTTATAGAGATTTTTCTGGACCAGAACGGCTACGTAAAGGTTGTGGAAGGTCTTCAGAATACGCTGCTGATCGCAGTTACCGGTCTGCTCATCGGTATCCTGATCGGAACGCTGATCGCCACCGTCCGGGTAATCCCCAAGTATAAGAGGCTGCCGCGGATCCTGAATGGCATTTGCAGTTTTTATGTGGCTTTGTTCCGGGGGACGCCGACAGTGGTACAGCTGCTGGTATTCTATTATGTACTGATCCCCATCATCGGCTGGCAGATCACAGGGGTGCAGGTGGCAATGCTGGTATTCGGACTGAATAGCGGCGCCTACATTTCCGAGATCATGCGAAGCGGGATCCAGTCTGTGGATCCGGGGCAGATGGAGGCAGGCCGCGCGGTAGGATTAAGCTTTGGCACGACCATGTCCAAGATCGTGATCCCCCAGGCGGTCAAGAATATCCTTCCCACCCTGGGAAATGAGTTCATCGCTCTGATCAAAGAGACTTCAGTTGTCAGCTTTGTCGGGGCGGCGGACCTGTATGTGGCGTTTAACTATATCGGAAGCAACAGTTATGAGTTCATGGTTCCATATCTGGTAATGGCGTTGATCTACATTGCACTGGTGCTGGTGATCACTTTGTTGATCCGATTGATGGAAAGGAGCCTGAGGAAGAGTGATAGAAGTAATTAATCTTAAGAAAAGCTTCGGAAATATGGAAGTTCTCAAAGGGATCGACATTACCATCAATAAGGGCGACATCGTGGCGGTGCTGGGTCCTTCCGGATCCGGAAAATCTACATTTCTGCGCTGCCTGAACTGTATGGAAGATCCCACCAGCGGGAGCATCATTTTCAATGGTGTGGATATCGCGGATATGAGCGTGGATATCAATGTGCATCGCCGGCATATGGGAATGGTGTTCCAGCATTTTAATCTGTTTAATAATAAGACGGTGCTCCAGAATGTAATGATGGCGCCGGCGTATCTGCGCTGCAAGGACTTGAAGAAGACGAAGCGGCAGAATTCCCGGACCCGGTTTACCAATCTGTTCCGGGGAAGTAATAAGAAGGAACTGATCCCCATCACGGAGACAAAAGAGCAGATCTTAAGCGAGACCCGCGAACAGGCGCTTGGCCTGTTGAAGCGGATCGGCCTGGATGATAAGGCGGACGCTTACCCGTCTACCCTAAGCGGCGGCCAGAAACAGCGGGTGGCGATCATCCGCTCCATGGCCATGAACCCGGACGTGATCCTCTTTGATGAGCCCACGTCCGCGCTGGATCCGGAGATGGTAGGCGAAGTACTGGAACTGATGAAACAGCTGGCCAAAGAAGGGATGACCATGGTGGTGGTCACCCACGAGATGGGATTCGCCCGAGAGGTGGCTTCCAGAGTCCTCTTCATGGATGAGGGACAGATCAAAGAAGAGGCAGGGCCGGAAGAATTCTTCGATCATCCAAAAGAACCAAGATTGAAAGAATTCCTGTCGAAGATACTTTAGTTTTTTAATTGGGGACGTGGTATTTTTGAAAATACCACGTCCCAGATTGAAAATACCCTGTCCCCTATTGTAAATTAGCAGGTGAAATGCTAGAATGAGCAAGGATTGATATTTTCGATAAAGGGACGGGATGCTAGAGATGGGAAAGACATTTGACGCAAAGACACAGGAGCGGGTGATCCAGATTGTGTATGCCGTGGGCGGAAGTTTACTTTTTGCTGCCGGCGTCAATCTTCTGATCACACCGCTGGGACTTTACAACGGTGGGTTCATGGGTTTTGCCCAGCTGCTCCGGACATTTGTGGTCAGTGTGCTGCATGTACCGGTGCCGGCAGGGGTGGACCTGTCCGGTATTATTTATTTTATCCTGAATATTCCTCTTTTTTATATGGGTCTTAGGATCCTGGGTAAGGAATTCGCGGTAAAGACGCTGGTTACGGTAGGTATCCAGAGCCTTTGGCTGTCGGTGATCCCAATCCCGGCAGCGCCGATCATTGACGACTATCTGACGGCCTGTATCATCGGCGGTATCGTGGCGGGAACGGGAACCGGTCTGGTGCTGCGGGGCAGGAGCTCCGGCGGCGGCCAGGATATCATCGGACTTTGCTGTTCCAAGAGATATCAGAACGTCAGCGTGGGAAAGATCAACATTTTAATGAATGTGTTTGTTTACCTGATCTGTCTTTTCATGTTCAATATTGAGATCGTTGTGTACTCGCTGATCTATACCACAGTTCTGTCGCTGGCTATCGACCGGGTACATATTCAGAATATCAACACCAGCGTAATGATCTTTACGAAGAAGCTGGGGATCTCCAAGGCAATCATGGACCAGATGGGCCGCGGCGTTACCAACTGGGACGGCGAGGGGGCTTATACCAATAAGACTTCCTATATTCTGTTTGTTTTGATCTCAAAATACGAAGTGGGACAGATCAAGAAGATCGTGCACAGCATCGATCCAAACGCATTTATGATCTTCACCGAGGGCTGCTCCGTAGAAGGAAATTTTGAGAAACGATTGTAAAAGGTTCATAAAAGAATAAAATCTGCGGATACTATCGGCAGAGCGCGAAATAAGCGCTCTGCCGTTTTTTTGATTTCAAAAAGGGACAGGGTATTTTCAATCTGGGACGTGGTATTTTCGAAAATACCACGTCCCCACCTGAAGGATTTTACATAGATTTAACATTCCCGGGATTTTGGATTTAACATTCGCCCTTTATAGTATGGCTTGTGAAGAAGAAAACAATACCTCAAAAACAAGTACACAAATCAAAAGGAGAGTAATCAGATGAAAATGAAAAAGTTTATTGCAATGATGGCAACAGTTGCTATGGTAGCAGGCCTGGCAGTAGGATGCGGCGGCGGATCTGACGCAGAAGGCGGCGAGGGAGGAGCTTCCGGCGAGTTTGATCCTTCTATGGACATCACCATCGTATCCAGAGAGGACGGTTCCGGAACAAGAGGAGCATTCATCGAGCTGTTTGGCATTGAGGAAGAGCAGGAGGACGGCGAGAAGGTTGATATGACCACTGAGGCTGCCCAGATCACCAACAGCACTTCCGTTATGCTGACAACCGTAGCCGGCGATGAGTACGCTATCGGTTATGTATCTCTTGGATCTCTTGACGACAGTGTTAAGGCTGTAAAGATCGATGGAGCTGAGGCCACCGCTGACAACGTAAAGAGCGGCGATTACAAAGTATCCCGTCCGTTCAACATCGCAACCAAGGCTGATCTTAACAACCCGACCGCAACCGACTTCATCGCTTTCATTATGAGCGAAGAGGGTCAGGCAGTGGTAGCTGAAGAAGGCTACATCCCGCTTGATGGCGTAGAAGCTTACGCAGGCGACGCTCCGGCAGGCAAGGTTGTAGTTGGTGGTTCCTCTTCCGTATCTCCGGTTATGGAGAA
>NZ_DBGCJQ010000049.1:0-6198 GCF_048354975.1 Massilistercora timonensis
GGAACCACCGGCTTTTGGTTCCCCGGGGAAATATGGCGCTGCAGGCCGGGGACGACATGGTGCTGGGCGCGGAGTCCTTCCACGACGATGGCGAGCACATCCGGCTTAAGGAGATGGTCCTGCAGAAAAACCATCCCTGGATCGGACAGCGTATCCAGGAACTGGAGATCTCCCGCCAGTCCATTATCGTTCTGGTCCGCCGCAACAAGCGGGTGCTGATCCCCAACGGGAACATGATCCTGCGGGAGGCAGACACTGTGGTCCTCTATACCCAGACCCATGTGACCGACGCAACGGAGATCGAGCTGTAAATCATTGGACTTTCTCCCCCTTTCCCCGTATAATAGGAACGGTTATACTATTTCCAAATCTGAAATCAGAAAGGACTTTCCATACATGAGACAATTATTTCGCTATCTGAAACCCCATCCGGTCATCACCGTGCTGGCCCCTCTTTTTAAAATGCTGGAGGCCACCTTTGAACTGTTCGTCCCCCTGGTGGTGGCTCAGATGATCGACGTGGGCATCAACGGAAACGACGGCCCCTACCTGTGGAAAATGGGAGGGCTTTTGATCCTCCTTGGCATAGTGGGGTTTTCCTTCTCCCTCACCGCCCAGTACTTCGCGGCCAAATCCGCAGTCAGCGCGGGAACCGCCATCCGCAGCGACCTGTTCGCCCACATCAACACCTTCTCCTACCAGGAGATCGACGCCATCGGCACTTCCACCCTGATCAACCGGATGACCAACGACGTGAACCAGGTACAGAACGGCATCAACATGTTCCTGCGGCTGTTCCTGCGCTCCCCCTTCGTGGTCTTCGGCGCCATGATCATGGCCTTCACCGTAGATGTCCGGGCGGCCCTTCCCTTTGCGGTCACCATCCCGGTGCTCCTGGTGGTGGTCTTCGCCATCCTGCTTTTCTCCATGCCCCTCTATAAGAAGGTGCAGCGGCAGCTGGATCAGGTACTTCTGACCACCAGGGAAAATCTGCTGGGGATCCGGGTGGTGCGGGCCTTTGGCCGGCAGCGCCAGGAGCGGGAGAGGTTCCGCCAGGAGACAGACGCCCTCTATGGGAAACAGATCTTCGTAGGGAAGATCTCCGCCCTCTTAAATCCCCTTACCTATGTGATCATCAACCTTGGCATTATCGCCGTCCTGTATTTCGGCGGACGCCAGGTGGATACCGGAAGCCTGACCCAGGGCCAGGTGATCGCTCTTATCAACTATATGTCCCAGATCCTGACGGAGCTGGTGAAACTGGCCAACCTGATCATCCTGCTCTCAAGGGCTCTGGCAAGCCTGGGCCGGATCAATGTGATCTTCGGCGTTACCCCCTCCATCCCGGAGGAAGGCGCAGACGTTCCAGAGTCCGCCTCTTCTCAGTCTCCCGCTCTTTCCTTTGAGCATGTAGGCTTCACCTATGAAGGAGCCTCCAGCGAGACGCTCCGGGATATCAGCTTCTCCCTGCAGCCCGGCGAGATCCTTGGCATCATCGGCGGAACCGGCTCAGGAAAATCCACGCTGGCCAACCTGATCCCCCGGTTCTATGATTGTACCTCCGGAACCATCCGCCTGTTTGGCCGGGACATCAAGACTCTGCGCCCCGCCTCCATCCACAGACGGATCGGCGTGGTGCCCCAGAAGGCAGTCGTCTTCTCCGGCTCCCTGCGGGAAAACATGCGCTGGGCCAAAAAGGACGCTACCGACCAGGAGATCTACCGGGCGCTTGATATCGCCCAGGCCCGGGAATTCGTAGACCTTAAGGAACAGGGACTGGATCTTAAGATCCAGCAGGGAGGCAGCAATCTCTCCGGCGGCCAGAAGCAGCGTCTTACCATCGCACGGGCACTGGTGGGACAGCCGGACATCCTGATCCTGGACGACAGCGCCTCCGCGCTGGACTTCGCCACCGACGCCAGGCTCCGCAGAGCCATCCGGGAAAATACGGAAAATATGACGGTGGTCATCATCTCCCAGCGGGTCTCCGCCATCCAGGGCGCTGACCACATCCTGGTGCTCTACGACGGCGCGCCCGCCGGCTACGGCACTCACGAAGAGCTGCTCTCTTCCAGCCAGGTCTACCAGGAGATCTGCGCGTCCCAGTCCGCCGGGAAATCAAAAGGAAAGAAGGCCACAGCCAATGCGTAATACTACCGGAAACGACAAAAATCGACAGACTCTCAGACGGATCCTTCGCTACATCCGTCCCTACTGGCCTCTGGTGATCCTCTCCCTTCTTCTGTCTGCCCTGACGGTAGGGCTGACCCTCTATGTCCCCATCCTCACCGGGCGGGGCGTGGATTATATCATTGGGAAAGACCAGGTGGATTTCACCGGGCTTCTGGCCGTGATCACAGGGATCCTGATCTCTGTGGCCGTCACCGCTGTTGCCCAGTGGATCATGAACCATATCAACAATAAGATCACCTACCGGGTTGTCCGGGATCTGCGGGTCCAGGCCTTCGACCATCTGGAAGAGCTTCCTCTGTCCTATGTGGACCGGCATGCTTCCGGAGATCTTATAAGCCGGATCGTCACAGATATCGATCAGTTCTCCGACGGGCTCCTTCTGGGATTCACTCAGCTCTTCACCGGCGTGGCCACCATTGTGGGCACCATCGCCTTCATGCTGAGCATCAATCCCTGGACCACCCTGATCGTGGTGGCGTTAAGCCCCCTTTCCTTTGTGGTGGCAAACTTTGTATCCAGGAAATCTTTTACCATGTTCAAGAAACAGTCGGAAACCCGGGGAGAACTGACTGGATTTACCAATGAAATGCTGGGAGGATTAAAAGTAGTGCAGGCATTCGGCCATCAGGAGGAGGCCTGCCGGGAATTTGATGAGATCAACCGACAGCTTGCCCAGTATTCCCTGAAAGCTACGTTTTTCTCCTCCATCACCAACCCCACCACCCGGTTCATGTATTCCGCCATCTACGCCGGCGTAGCCATCGTGGGCTGCTTCTCCACCATAGCAGGAGCCCTTACGGTTGGACAGCTCTCCAGCTTCTTAAGCTACACCAACCAGTACACCAAGCCCTTTAACGACATCACCAGCGTGCTGACGGAATTTCAGAATTCCATTGCCTCCGCCGCCCGGGTCTTTGAGCTTCTGGACGAGCCTGCCGCCCCGGCGGAACCGGCGGATGCAGTCGTTCTGTCTGAGCCGGAAGGACGGATCCTCCTTGATCAGGTTGACTTCTCCTACACACCGGAAGTTCCCCTGATCCAGAATCTGAACCTGTCTGTGGAGCCTGGACAGCGTATCGCCATTGTCGGTCCCACGGGCTGCGGAAAGACCACCCTCATCAACCTGCTGATGCGCTTCTACGACGTACGGGCGGGTTCCATCCAGGTGGACGGCCACGATATCCGGCAGATCACCCGCCAGTCCCTGCGCACCAGCTATGGTATGGTACTCCAGGAGACCTGGCTTAAATCCGCCTCCATCCGGGACAACATTGCTTACGGGCGTCCGGACGCCACAGAGGAGGAAGTGATCGAAGCAGCCAAGAAGGCCCACGCTCACAGCTTCATAAAGCGTATGCCGGAAGGCTACGATACCATTATCACAGAAGGCGGCGGCAACCTGTCCCAGGGGCAGAAACAGTTACTGTGTATCGCCCGGATCATGCTGTGCCTGCCTCCTATGCTGATCCTGGACGAGGCCACCTCCTCCATCGATACCATGACGGAGATCCGTATCCAGCGGGCCTTTGAAACCCTGATGCAGGGGCGCACCAGCTTCGTGGTGGCCCACCGGCTCTCCACCATCCAGACTGCGGATGTGATCCTGGTGATGGATCAGGGCCATATCATCGAGCAGGGAAACCATGAGGAACTGCTGGCAAAGAAAGGCTTCTACTACCGGCTCTACAACAGCCAGTTCGCGGTGGAAAACTAGCTACAGTAAAATAAAACGCCCCGGGAATATATACCATTCCCGGGGTGTATTTCATTTTGTTCTAAATAGTTCTACCGCAGCCCATAGATCTGATACATGGACAGCATGTTCTGATACTGCATCTTATTCCCCATCAGCTGCCGGTAAGTAGCGCTTTTCTCCCTGCCCTCCGCCTTCAGCTTCTTCATCTTCTGATCCGCAGTCTCATAATTTTCTTCCACTGCTCTTAGCATCTTCTCAAATGCTTCCAACCGCTGTTCCTGCTCTGCTATCATCTTGCCACTCTCCTATTCCTTCCAGATCACAACTTCATTTTATCAATCTCCTGACAGAATGACAATGACATTTTTACAGTACTCTGTATACATAAAAGCAGCGCCCTGCGGTCACTTATTCCACAGGGCGCATGGTTATGAATTATCTGCTGTATTTTTTCCTACGGTTGTAAAAAACGGTGACCGTCAAAGCCACACCCGAAGCCAGCATAACCGCAAGCCAAAGGGTAATATTGCTGTCATCGCCGGTCTGCGGAGAACTTGTGTCATTATCTGACGTTGTTCCCGTTGCGGGTTTCTTTTCCAAGTTCGCAATAGCATTCTCTATAGCTAAAGCCATATTGTCTACTTTGTCCTGTTCTGTAATGTTTTTTCCACGGACAACCGTATTGACAGCGGCTTCAACTGTTGAAAAATTCGTGTAATCGTCAGGGTTTAAAGCGTCTGCTTTCGCTATGGCTTCGTCTACTTTAGAATAATCTGCCTCCTTGTATTCGAGAGCAGCGATGGCGTTCTCAATTGCCTTTGCCATATCGTCAACCTTTGACTGCTCTGCGATGCTTAACGAAGTGTCAACACTGTCTATCGCTTGTTGTAAAACAGATACTGTTTCATCAGTGTAAACGGAGACATCCTGTGGAACTTTATCTAATGCTGCATTAACTGCTGTGTAATTAGCTAATCTGTTTTTCAAATCCCAACTGAAAGTGGGGTGCTCGATTCCTTCTACCCATGCAGCTCCCTGTGAGGCATTGTTTTGCAGCGAAACGAGAATGTCATTGTCTGTAAAATCAGTTGCCGCCTTTGCACAAGGTGCCGGATCAAAGCTCGTATCGATAGCAAAACTACCATTCTCTAATTTCGTAATGACACGATATCCATTATCACTTTCTTCATAAAAACAGTTCGCAACTGTTGGGGTTCCTGTAAGATGAGCAATTACAGCTGTATTTTCCTTTGCCACACTTGATATATTGCTGCTCACCATTATGCAGTTGTTGATTTTAACATTTTCTTTATTATTATAGTTGTTAAAAAAAGCCAATAACCCTCCAACGGTAGAATCCGGATCTTCGCTGACGATTGAGCCATTAAACCAGCAGTCTGAAATCACAGAAGTTTCTCCGGCTATTGACCATTGGCCGACCAATCCTCCGACACTATCACTATATTTGGAATTTCTGCTAATGATTTTTGCGTCAGAACCACATCCAATAATTTGCGTCCCGTGCATACATGAACCAGAAATTCCGCCTACGCTTCGCCAGCCATTGACACTTTCTACAGTGCCGGATGTGTAACAGTTTATTATCTTGCCGTTCTCTACCAGAGCCGCGATAATACCAAGGTGCATGCTGTTATCATCGGCATACAAATTCGCATCCACAACGCTTAGATTCTGTATTACGCCACCCTGTACATAACCAAACAGTGAATCATACGAGTTTTCTTTCCCAGAACAGTTTAAATTGTATATAGTGTGCCCCTGTCCATCGAAAGTACCCTTGAAAAAGTAATCGTCATCTACATTTCTGTTTGTAATCGGCGTCCAGGTGTACCCTCCAAGATCTACATCACAGTCTAAATAGACGATCTTATTCTCAAATGTGTTGCCTGTAGATGCATTTGTATCAATGCCGATATTGGTAAGTTCTGCAAATCCTGCCAGCTGTTCTGCTGTTTTGATGTGAAATTCCGTATCGGTTTCATTATACCAGCTTGTATCCGCCGTACCGTCCCATTTGTCGGGCTCTTCATTTGCCGCAAACGCCGTTGCCGGTATGAGCCCGACGCAGAGCAGCATACATAAGAGTACACTTAACAATCGCTTAATTTTCATCTTTTCACATCCTTTCAATCAAATTTTAGTTACTCGGGCAAACACAAAAAAGCGCATCCCATCCGTTGTAAATCGGACAGAATACGCCTTCTGTTTTTGTGCAGTTTTCAGCTCGACCGGAAAAAGGGCAGACTTACGCTTTACTTGCTTGCTTGCTTGCTTGCTTGCTTGCTTGC
>NZ_DBGCJQ010000050.1:0-13398 GCF_048354975.1 Massilistercora timonensis
CTGCGCCAGCCTCTGGAGGATCACAGGATCCGGATCACCAGAAGCCAGGGGAATTACGTGTTTCCTGCGGATTTTATCCTGGCGGCGGCCATGAACCCCTGCCCCTGCGGGAATTATCCGGACCTGGAGAAATGTACCTGCACTCCGCCTCAGATTCGGCAGTACCTGGGGCGGGTGAGCCAGCCTCTCCTGGACCGGATCGATCTGTGCGCAGAGACAGTAAGGCTGTCTTATGAGGCGCTGCGGGACAAGGGACCGGGAGAAAGCTCCGGGAAGATCCGGGAGCGGGTGTGCGCGGCCAGGGAGATCCAGAAGAAGCGCTACCAGGGCAGCAGGCACCGAACCAACGCAGGCCTTGCCGCCGGGGAGCTGGAGCGCTACTGTGCCCTGGGGCCTTCGGAGGAGAAACTCCTTGAGGAGGCGTTCCGCCGGCTGGACCTGACGGCCCGGACCTGCCACAAGATCCTGCGGGTGGCCAGGACCATCGCGGATCTGGAGGGAGAGGAGCGGATCCGCGCGCCCCATCTTATGGAGGCCATCGGATACCGGACGGCAGGATACAAGTACCGGGGAGGTGAGGTTAGATGATGTATGAATACTGGCTTGGAAAGATCCGGGGGATCTCCGGGGCGAAAAAAAGAAAGCTGCGGGAATATTACGGGGACGCCAGGAACATATATTATATAGAAGAAAGCAGACTGAAAAAGGACGCCGTCCTGGGGGAGAAGGAGCTTGACACTCTGTGCGAGGCCAGGAAACAGGATGGTGTGGAGGAGGATTACCGGAAGCTTACTGCGGCAGGGATCCGCTTCCTCCCCTGGTTTGATAAAGATTATCCCCGCCGCCTTCTTGAGATCCCGTCGCCGCCTTACGCCCTCTATGGGAAGTGGAGGATGCCGGAGGATGACCGCCCCAGCGTGGCCATTGTGGGAGCGCGGAAATGTACGCCCTATGGGGAACAGGCGGCGCTGGAGTTTGGAGAAGCTCTGGCCCGGGCAGGAGTTCAGGTGGTGAGCGGCCTGGCGAGAGGCATAGACGGGGCCGCCCAGCGGGGGGCGCTAAACGGAGGCGGAGCAGTGTTCGGTGTGCTGGGCTGCGGGGTGGACATCTGCTATCCCAGGGAGCACATCGGTCTTTATACGGATATCCAGAAGGCGGGGGGACTTCTCTCGGAATATCCGCCGGGGACGCCGCCCCTTCCGGCGCATTTCCCGGTGCGCAACCGGATCATCAGCGGGCTTGCCGATCAGGTGCTGGTGATGGAGGCCCGGGAGAAAAGCGGCTCCCTTATCACGGCGGACATGGCCCTGGAGCAGGGGAGAGATGTGTACGCCCTGCCGGGTCCTTTCTCCAGTTCCCTGAGCTGGGGCTGCCATCAGCTGATCCGCCAGGGCGCCGGGATCCTGGTGTCCCCAGAGGAGTTCCTGTGGGAGATCGGGCAGGGGAAACGCCTTTTGAGGCAAAAATCTGACAAAAATGAAAAAATACTTGAAAGTCATGAAAATATGTTGTATAGTTGTCTCGATTTCTTCCCGAAGAGCATAGACCAACTGCAAGATGAGACAACATTCGCCCCTGGAGAACTCCTGGGGCTTTTGACGGCGCTGGAGTTGAAGGGCTGTGCGCGGGAGGTTTCCAAGAATTATTATGTAAGGGTTCCCTGAGTACAGGGAGGACCCTGGAGAGGATACAGATTTTATGGCACGCTATCTTGTCATTGTAGAGTCACCGGCCAAAGTAAAGACAATCAAGAAATTTCTGGGGAAAAATTACGTAGTCACCGCCTCCAACGGCCATGTACGGGACCTTCCCAAGAGCCAGATGGGCATCGACGTGGAGCATGATTTTGAACCTAAATACATCACCATCCGGGGAAAAGGAGAACTCCTGGCAGGACTGCGCAAGGAAGTGAAGAAGGCGGACCGGATCTATCTGGCAACCGACCCGGACCGGGAGGGAGAGGCCATCTCCTGGCATTTGAGCAAAGCGCTGAATCTGGAGGACAAGAAGACCAGCCGGATCAGCTTTAACGAGATCACCAAGAACGCGGTGAAGGAATCCCTGAAACATCCAAGGGAGATCGACATGAACCTGGTGGACGCCCAGCAGGCCCGCCGGATCCTGGACCGGATCGTGGGATACAAGATCAGCCCCCTTCTGTGGGCGAAGGTAAAACGGGGCCTGTCCGCCGGACGTGTCCAGTCGGTGGCCCTGCGGATCATCGCGGACCGGGAGGAAGAGATCAACGCATTTATCCCGGAGGAATACTGGACCCTGGAAGCCCAGCTGCGGGCGCCGGGGGAGAAGAAAAGCGTAACTGCAAGGTTCTACGGCACTGCCGGGGAGAAAAAGACCATCACTTCCAAAGAAGAGATGGAGAAGATCCTGGCAGACCTGGAAGACGCCCGGTATTATGTGGAAGAAGTAAAGAAAGGAGAGCGGACCAAGAAGATGCCCGTTCCTTTTACCACCAGTACCCTGCAGCAGGAGGCTTCCAAGGCGCTGAACTTCGCTACGGCCAAGACCATGCGGATCGCCCAGCAGCTCTATGAAGGCGTGGATATCAAAGGAAACGGCACCGTGGGTGTGATCACCTACCTGCGTACCGATTCCACCCGGATCTCCGAGGAGGCGGACGCCAGTGTGCGTTCCTACATCGCCCAGAATTACGGGCAGGAATTTGTGGCGCCGGCAAATGCAGGGGGTGGAAACGGACGGAACATCCAGGACGCCCACGAGGCCATCCGGCCTACAGATGTGACCCGCACACCGGCCCAGATGAAGGATTCTCTTACCAGAGACCAGTTCCGGCTCTACCAGCTGATCTGGAAGCGGTTTGTGGCCAGCCGGATGCAGCCGGCCAGATATGAGACGACTTCTGTGCGGATCGCGGCAGGCGATTACCGGTTTACGGTGGCGGCATCCCGGATCCTGTTTGAAGGATTCCGCACGGTTTATACAGAAGCGGATGAAGAGAAGGAAGAGAAGAACATGCTCCTTGGCGGACTGGAGAAGGGGATGGAACTGACCCGGGAGAGTTTTGAGAGCAGGCAGCATTTTACCCAGCCGCCGGCCCATTATACGGAGGCGGCCCTGGTAAAGACTATGGAAGAGCTGGGGATCGGGCGGCCCAGTACCTACGCGCCCACCATCTCCACCATCATCGCCCGCCGGTATGTGGCCAAGGAGAACAAGAATCTCTACCTGACGGAACTGGGAGAGGTTGTGAACCATATCATGAAGCAGTCCTTCCCCAGTATCGTGGACGTAAACTTTACCGCCAATATGGAGGGGCTCCTGGACGGAGTGGCAGAAGGAAAGGTGAGCTGGAAGACCATCATCGAGAACTTCTATCCGGACCTGGAGGAAGCGGTAGAAAAAGCCCAGGAGGAGCTTAAGGAAGTAAAGATCGAGGACGAGGTGACCGATGTGATCTGCGACCAGTGCGGCCGCAACATGGTGATCAAGTACGGACCTCACGGGAAATTCCTGGCCTGCCCGGGATTCCCGGAATGCCGCAATACCAAGCCCTATCTGGAGAAGATCGGGGTCAAATGCCCGCTGTGCGGAAAAGAGGTGGTGCTCCGTAAGACCAAGAAAGGCAGGAAGTACTATGGCTGCGAGAACAATCCGGAGTGCGAGTTCATGTCCTGGCAGAAGCCTTCCGGGAAGAGTTGTCCAAGGTGCGGCTCCTACATGGTAGAAAAGGGAAATAAGCTGCGTTGCAGCAACGATCAGTGCGGTTTTGTAGAAAATAAAGAAAATTCTGAAAAAGAGGAAAAATAACCGAAAAATTCGTTGAATGTTTTTGAAATATATGCTAAAATCACATTCAAAGGATGGAGGAGTGCAAATGAGCGTACAATTATTGGATAAAACCAGAAAAATCAACAAATTACTGCATAACAATAATTCGAGTAAGGTAGTGTTTAATGACATCTATGCGGTCCTGACGGAAATATTGAACTCAAATGTTTTTGTGGTAAGCAAAAAAGGAAAGGTTCTCGGAGTGAGCAAATGCAGTGATGTTCCTTATATCGAGGAACTGATCGAAAAGGATGTGGGGAAACACATTGATGAGATGTTGAACGAACGGCTCCTGAGCATTCTTTCCACAAAAGAAAATGTGAATCTTGAGACCCTGGGCTTTTCGGAAGCTGCAGTGAAAGGCTACCAGGCCATCATCACTCCCATCGAGATCGCGGGGGAACGGCTGGGAACCCTGTTCATCTATAAACTGGGGGAGATGTATGAGATCGACGACATCATCTTAAGTGAGTACGGGACCACGGTGGTAGGGCTGGAAATGCTCCGGTCCGTCAATGAGGAGAGCGCAGAGGAGACCCGCAAAGAGCACATCGTCCAGTCAGCCATCAGCACACTGTC
Organism: Massilistercora timonensis; assembly: GCF_048354975.1. Taxonomy (NCBI): domain Bacteria; kingdom Bacillati; phylum Bacillota; class Clostridia; order Eubacteriales; genus Massilistercora; species Massilistercora timonensis. Next base: position 4,387 of record NZ_DBGCJQ010000050.1, read on the forward strand.
TTATTCGGAACTGGAGGCCATCATCCATATTTTCGATGAGCTGGACGGCACGGAAGGGATCCTGGTGGCCAGCAAGATCGCGGACCGGGTAGGCATCACCCGCTCGGTGATCGTAAACGCCCTGCGGAAATTCGAGAGCGCAGGCGTGATCGAGTCCCGCTCTTCTGGTATGAAGGGAACTTACATCAAGGTAGTAAATGATTACGTGTTCACAGAGCTGGAGCGGATCAAGAAAGAAAGAAACAACTAAGGAGAAAGGGTATCGGGCGACTGATACCCTTCCTTATGAGTAAGGGAAAGGAGCGAGAAGGCATATGTACGAGGAGTGCCCCGCGAAACTGAAGATGGAGCGGGTGATCTTAAAGGACGGCTTCTTTGACGAGACGATCCACATCTGCAAGGTGATCAACTGCGACCCGGAGAAAGAGACCATCTGGCTTCTCACCGGCAAGACAGAGCTGCCGGTATTTTCTCTGGACGCGCTTTACACTTGCAGTCTGGAGCAGGAGGAAGAGAGTGTAAGCTGCCAGGGACAGATACGGGAGCGGTACTGGAACAAGCTGGGCCGTGTGATCGTATTTCATATTCAGAATGGATTTTATAAAAATTGTTGACAAACCAAACGGAGAGTGCTATTTTATATCTAGAGTCTTTTAGCACTCTCTTTTTATGAGTGCTAACAACCCTGAGATAGATGTTTAAGGAGGCATAAATTATGAAATTAGTACCATTGGGCGACAGAGTCGTATTGAAGCAGCTGGTGGCTGAGGAGACAACCAAATCAGGGATCGTGATCCCGGGACAGTCCAAAGAGAAACCGCAGCAGGCGGAAGTGCTGGCCGTAGGACCCGGAGGAACTGTAGACGGAAAAGAAGTGAAGATGAACGTGTCCGTAGGTCAGACGGTGATCTATTCCAAATATGCCGGAACCACCGTGGAGATCGAGGACGAAGAATACATTATCGTAAAACAGGACGACATCCTGGCAATCGTTGAATAAGAAGACCATATTAATTGATTAGGAGGCATGCAGCTATGGCAAAGGAAATCAAATATGGCGCTGACTCAAGAGCAGCGCTGGAAGTAGGCGTTAATAAACTGGCAGATACCGTAAGAGTGACTCTCGGACCAAAGGGACGCAACGTTGTCCTGGATAAGTCCTTTGGCGCTCCGCTGATCACCAACGACGGCGTGACCATCGCCAAAGAGATCGAACTGGAAGATCCATTTGAGAACATGGGCGCGCAGCTGATCAAAGAAGTTGCTTCCAAGACCAACGATGTGGCCGGAGACGGAACCACCACAGCTACCGTTCTGGCGCAGGCGATGGTCCATGAGGGGATCAAGAACCTGGCGGCAGGGGCCAACCCCATCATCCTTCGTAAAGGTATGAAGAAAGCTACGGATACTGCGGTGGAGGCCATTGCAAAAATGTCCAGCAAGGTGACCGGCAAGGAGCAGATCGCAAGAGTTGCGGCCATCTCTGCAGGGGATGAAGAAGTAGGCCAGATGGTGGCGGACGCTATGGAGAAGGTTTCCAACGACGGCGTGATCACCATCGAGGAGTCCAAGACCATGAAGACAGAACTGGACCTGGTAGAAGGTATGCAGTTTGACCGTGGATATGTATCCGCATATATGGCTACCGATATGGATAAGATGGAAGCTAACCTGGAAGATCCTTATATCCTGATCACAGACAAGAAGATCTCTAACATCCAGGATATCCTTCCGCTGCTGGAGCAGATCGTACAGTCCGGAGCAAGACTTCTTATCATCGCTGAGGATATCGAGGGCGAGGCGCTGACCACCCTGATCGTCAACAAGCTGCGGGGAACCTTCAACGTAGTTGCGGTAAAGGCTCCGGGATACGGCGACAGAAGAAAAGAGATGCTCAAAGATATCGCAACCCTGACCGGCGGACAGGTGATCTCCGACGAGCTGGGCATGGATCTTAAAGAGACTACCATGGAGCAGCTTGGCCGTGCCAAATCTGTAAAGGTTCAGAAAGAGAACACCGTGATCGTAGACGGACTTGGCGATAAGAAAGCCATTTCTGACCGGATCGCCCAGATCAAGGCACAGATCGAGGAGACCACCTCTGATTTCGATCGTGAGAAACTGCAGGAGCGTCTGGCTAAACTGGCAGGCGGAGTAGCAGTGATCCGTGTGGGAGCGGCTACTGAGACAGAGATGAAGGAAGCGAAGCTTCGTATGGAAGACGCCCTGGCAGCTACCAGAGCGGCGGTTGAGGAAGGGATCATCGCAGGAGGCGGTTCTGCTTATATCCACGCAGCCAAGGAAGTTGCGAAGCTGGCGGACGGCATGGAAGGCGACGAGAAGACAGGAGCCAAGGTAGTGCTGAAGGCCCTGGAAGCTCCTCTTTATCACATTGCGGCCAACGCAGGACTGGAAGGAGCAGTCATCATCAACAAAGTGGCGGAGTCCAATCCGGGCGTAGGATTTGACGCGCTGACAGAAGAGTATGTGGATATGGTAAAACAGGGAATCCTGGATCCTGCCAAGGTTACAAGAAGCGCGCTGCAGAACGCGACAAGCGTAGCTTCCACACTGTTGACCACCGAGTCTGTTGTGGCTAACATTAAGGAAGAGACGCCGGCAATGCCTGCAGGCGGCGCTGGAATGGGAATGATGTAATTCCGGGCAAAAGTGAAAATTTTGAAAACTCCCCTCAGGGGGAGTTTTCTTTTTGTGTCAGAATATGATACAATAGATAAAATTGATATTCTGTTTTGGAGGAAAGAACATGAGTGACTATTATACAGAACAACTGATCAAAAAGCAGACTACCATGAAGGATGTCTTTTTGAAGGCGCTTCTGGTCTCCTTGTCCATTGTGTCCGTGCTGATCGTATTTTTATTCCCCCTGGGGATCATCATCCCCGTGGCTGTGATCGCGGCGACGGTGATCCTGATCCGGCGGCTGGATGTAGAGTATGAATACCTCTATGTGAACGGAGATCTGGACATCGACAAGATCATGCATAAGGCAAAGAGGAAACGGGTTTTCTCCATGAATGTGAATGATCTGGAAGTGCTGGCCCCCATTGATGCCATCGAGCTTCGCCAGTATCAGCGGGCCAAGGCTTTGGACTACAGTTCCGGCACAGGCAGAGGCAGGCTCTATGCTCTGGTGGTAACGGAACACGGGCAGCAGAAAAAGATTATTTTTGAACCCAATGACACCATTGTGGAAGGTTTCTTCCTCCTGGCTCCCAGAAAAGTGGTGCGGCAGTAAAGAAATGGTTGACAGGGACCGGGGAAATTCGTTATTATAGCATTTAAATGGTACGAAAGAAAGGGAGGAAGATATAACATGGGAAAGATAATCGGAGAGGGAATTACATTTGACGACGTGCTGCTGGTTCCGGCTTTTTCAGAAGTGATTCCCAATCAGGTAGACCTGTCTACCAATCTGACGAAGACGATCCGGCTCAACATCCCGATGATGAGCGCCGGTATGGATACCGTTACAGAACACAGGATGGCAATCGCCATGGCCCGGCAGGGAGGTATTGGCATCATCCACAAGAATATGTCTATCGAAGCACAGGCGGAGGAAGTGGACAAGGTAAAGCGTTCTGAGAACGGAGTCATCACGGACCCTTTTTATCTTTCACCAGAACATACCCTGGAGGACGCCAACAATCTGATGGCCAAGTTCCGGATCTCAGGAGTTCCCATCACAGAAGGAAAGAAACTGGTGGGGATCATCACCAACCGGGATCTGAAGTTTGAAGAGGATTTCTCCAAGAAGATCAAGGAATCTATGACTTCCGAGGGGCTTATCACAGCGCCGGAAGGCATTACCCTGGAGGAAGCCAAGAAGATCCTGGCGAAAGCAAGAAAAGAGAAACTCCCTATTGTTGATAAAGATTTTAACCTGAAAGGCCTGATCACCATCAAGGATATTGAGAAGCAGATCAAGTATCCTCTGTCTGCCAAGGATTCTCAGGGAAGACTGCTGTGCGGCGCGGCGCTTGGCATCACGGCCAACTGCCTGGAGCGGGCGGCGGCCCTGGTAGAAGCCAAGGTGGATGTGGTGGTCATGGATTCCGCCCATGGACATTCCGCCAATGTACTGCGTACGGTGGATATGGTGAAATCAAAATTCCCGCAGCTTCAGGTGATCGCCGGAAATGTGGCCACCGGAGCGGGCACTGAGGCCCTGATCAAGGCCGGCGCCGATGCGGTGAAGGTGGGCATCGGCCCTGGTTCTATCTGTACCACCCGTGTGATCGCCGGTATCGGCGTTCCCCAGATCACGGCGGTAATGGACTGCTATGAGGCGGCGGACAAGTACGGAGTGCCCATCATTGCCGACGGCGGGATCAAGTATTCCGGCGACATGACCAAGGCCATCGCGGCAGGAGCCAATGTGTGCATGATGGGAAGTATGTTCGCGGGATGCGACGAGAGCCCGGGAAGCTTTGAGCTGTACCAGGGAAGAAAATACAAAGTATATCGCGGTATGGGTTCCATCGCGGCCATGGAAAATGGAAGCAAGGACCGGTACTTCCAGACCGACGCCAAGAAGCTGGTGCCGGAAGGCGTGGAAGGCCGTGTGGCATACAAAGGAAGCGTGGAAGACACCGTCTTCCAGCTGATGGGAGGCTTACGTTCCGGTATGGGATACTGCGGAGCCGCCACCATCGAAGACCTGAAGACAAAAGGCCAGTTTGTGAAGATCTCTTCCGCATCGCTGAAGGAGAGTCATCCCCATGACATCCATATCACGAAGGAAGCGCCAAACTACAGCATTGACGAATAGACAGAGAGAACATAGAAAAGAGAAGGAAGGGGACCGCCGGGGACTGCCCGGAGGTCCCGTTTTTCTGCAATATGGGAAGAAAAGAGGAAAAGAAAGATGACAGAATCATTTGGAACCACAAAAAAGGGAGAAAAGTGCCAGCTCTTCCGGCTGAGAAACCAGAAGGGAATGGAGGCTCACATCACCGATTACGGGGCCACAGTGGTCCGTCTGTATGTGCCGGACCGGGAAGGCGATCTGGTGGATGTGGTGCTGGGATATGAGGACGCCGCCGGGTATGAGAAGGGTACCATCTCCTTTGGGGGCCTGGTGGGCCGTGTGGCAAACCGGATCAGAAAAGGCCGGTTTGAGCTGAACGGAAAGGAATACCATCTGACTGCCAACGCTCAGGGAAATACCCTTCACGGAGGAAGGGATTTCTACAATCAGCGGAAGTGGGAGACTCTGGAAGCCGGGGAGGACCATGTGGCATTTGAGCTTTACAGTCCTGACGGGGATCAGGGATTTCCGGGGGGAGTGACCATCCGGGTGACCTATACCCTGACAGATGCAGGGGAGCTGGCGATCCATTACGAAGCCCGTCCGGAGGCGGATACCCTTCTCAATGTGACCAATCACAGTTACTTCAACCTTGGGGGCCATGACAGCGGCAGCGTGGAGGATCAGTGGGTCCAGATCCTGGCCGACAGTTTTACAGTCACGGATGAAGATTCGATCCCCACCGGAGAGATCCGGGCCGTAGAAGGAACGCCCATGGATCTGCGGCAGGGGAAACGGATCGGAGAGGAGATCGGAGCGGAGTATCCGGCGCTTGTGATGGCCAGAGGGTACGACCACAATTTTGTCCTTAACGGGACAGGTTTGCGTACAGTGGCCCGGATGTATGCCGAGAAGACCGGCATTGCCATGGAGGTGGACACAGACCTTCCAGGGGTGCAGTTCTACACGGCCAATTATATTGAGGCGGAACCGGGGAAAGAAGGAAAGGTCTACGGAAAGCGAAGCGGCGCCTGCTTTGAGACTCAGTATTTCCCGGACGCGGTCAACCATCCCGAGTTTGCGACACCCCTTGCAAAGGGAGGTCAGTTATGGGAGAGCCGTACGGTATACCGGTTTTCTCAGGGAATGTTCAGAGAAGTTTAAGAAAATTTTCCGGTTTGTGAAAGAAACCTGTGATAGAATGAGTCCGGAACCGTAAGGGAGGGACGAAAAAAGTGCAGAAGAGAACGACACGAAAGAAGCGGAGACGACAGCGGAATCTCCGTCTGGGACTTCTTATCCTGGCTTTAACGCTGGCGGCGGCAGGCGGGGCCAGACTTTTGGGAGTCAGATGGCCGGGCGGGTATTTTGAGCGGACCGGAGACCGGGTGGACGCCTCCAGGCCAGAGATGGACGTAGAGCTTCTGACGGTGAATCCCTATTCCCGGCCAGGGACGAAGACAGACCGGATCAAAGGGATCGTGGTCCATTACACGGCCAACCCGGGAGCCACTGCCATGGCCAACCGGAATTATTTCGAGGGCCTCAAAGACAGCCATGTCACCCGCAGCAGCAGTAATTTTATTGTGGGCCTGGAGGGGGAGATCATCCAGTGCGTTCCCACCTGGGAGGTGGCTTATGCCTCCAATGACCGGAACCATGACACGGTATCCATCGAGTGCTGCCACCCGGATGAAAGCGGGAAGTTTACAGACGCTACCTACCGCTCGGCAGTGCAGCTTTGCGCCTGGCTCTGCCTGAAGTTTGACCTGGGGCCGGAGGATGTGATCCGGCACTATGACGTGACCGGTAAGGAGTGCCCCAGATATTTCGTACAGCACGAGGACGCCTGGGAGGCGTTCCGGGCAGATGTGGGGAAAGCCCTGGAAAAGAGCAGGGAGGAGTCGTAAGAAGGCGGGAGAAGAAGAGAAGCATCTTGCGAAGTTTGCAGAATACTGTTATAATACACAGGCAGCGCCGGGTAAGCCGGCAGCTGCCCTCTTTTATGAAGAAAGCAAGACAGGATCAGGAAATAGGAGAAGAACATGAACGATTTGGAACTGTACCGGGAACAGCTGGCTCTCTGTGACGACAAGATCATTGACGCACTGGTGGAACGGGGCGCCATTGTAGAGAAGATCATGTCCTACAAGGAAGAGTATGGAATGCCTATCCTGCAGCCCCAGCAGGAAGAGAAGCAGAAGAAACGTCTGGAAGAGAAATTGACGGACAACAAATATAAGGAAGAGATCTACGACATCTTCCGCTGCATCCTGAAGAACAGTAAACGGGTGCAGGCCCGAAAGCTGTTTGATTACAATATTGTGCTGATCGGGTTCATGGGAGCCGGGAAATCCACGGTTTCCGATTATCTGAGCACCATGTTCGCCATGGACATCGTGGAGATGGACCAGGAGATCTCAGAGCGGGAAGAGATGAGTATCCCCGACATCTTTGAGACCTATGGAGAAGAGTATTTCCGGAATTTGGAGACAGAGCTTCTGGTAGAACTGCAGACCCGGAAGAATACGGTGATCTCCTGCGGCGGCGGAGCGGCCCTTCGCAACGAGAATGTGGAAGCCATGAAGAAAAACGGCAGGGTGGTCCTCCTTACCGCAAGCCCGGAGGTGATCTTCGAGCGGGTGAAGGACAATGACGAGAGACCCCTTCTGGAAGGAAGAAAGGGCGTCCGGGAGATCGCGGGGCTGATGGAAGGACGCCGGGAGCGGTATGAAGCGGCAGCAGATATCGTGGTGAATACAGATCATAAAACGGTGCTCCAGGTCTGTGAGGAACTGGTACAGCGCCTGATGGAAATGGATGGAGAGTAATGTTTGAGCGATTTTTCCCAGACCGGTATGTGGCGTCAACTTATGTGATCGATTTTGAGAAACTGTATGAGCAAGGCTTCCGGGGCCTGATCTTTGACATCGACAATACCCTGGTCCCTCACGGGGCGCCGGCGGACGAGCGGGCGATCCGGCTGTTTCAGAGGCTGAAGGAGATCGGCTTTCGCTGCTGTCTTATCTCCAACAATCAGGAGCCCCGGGTGAAGATGTTCAATGAGAGGATCCAGGTGGATTATGTATACAACGCCCACAAACCCTCTACGAAAAATTATTACCGGGCGATGGAGATCATGGGTACGGACGCCACGAATACCGTATTCATCGGCGACCAGCTCTTCACCGATGTGTGGGGGGCGAAGCGGGCCGGGATCCCCAGTATCCTGGTAAAGCCGATCCATCCCAGGGAGGAGATCCAGATCGTGCTGAAGCGGCGTCTGGAGTGGATCGTCCTGCGTTCCTATGAGAAAAGCAGGGGGAAAGAAAAAAAGGTTGAAAAAAGCCGAGATCTATTATAGAATGAGAAGAGTGAGTAGAACGTAGAATGTGCGGCTGGCGCACGATTAAGGAGGATTATAATGGTATCAGCAGGTGATTTTAAAAATGGTCTTACCGTAGAGATTGAAGGAACGGTATATCAGATTCTGGAATTTCAGCATGTAAAACCTGGAAAAGGCGCGGCTTTCGTGCGTACAAAGCTGAAAAACATCATCAACGGCGGTGTGGTTGAGAAGACCTTCCGTCCTACAGAGAAGTTTGAGAACGCTCACATCGACCGGAAAGAGATGCAGTATCTCTACAATGACGGAGATCTTTACTACTTCATGGACACAGAGACATTTGACCAGATCGCGGTCAATGCAGATACTGTGGGAGATTCCCTGAAGTTTGTGAAAGAGAACGAAAGCGTGAAGGTAAGTTCCTACCAGGGAGATGTGTTCGCCATCGAGCCGCCGCTTAATGTGGAGCTGGTGATCACAGAGACTGAGCCCGGATTCAAGGGCGATACCGCTCAGGGAGCCACCAAGCCGGCCATCGTTGAGACGGGAGCGCAGGTTATGGTTCCGCTGTTCGTTGAGCAGGAGGACAAGATCAAGATCGATACCCGTACCGGCGAGTATCTTTCCCGTGTATAAGATTTTGAAAGAGATTTGGAAAAAGCCTTGCATTTTATGCAGGGCTTTTTTATAATCGAAGTTACCATAATATTCTTGCTTCGGTTCCGAAGCTTTGATCCAAATGTATCTCAGGCAGGGATCCTGCCAAATGATCTCAGAGAAAAACAAAAGACGCGGCCGCCAGAAGGAAAGGAGATTTATGACGTATTTTCAGTTTGTGCAGGCGGTGGAACAACAGGTAAAAGCCGGTGTGAAGAAGGATCATGAGGTCCATATC
>NZ_DBGCJQ010000051.1:0-23147 GCF_048354975.1 Massilistercora timonensis
CTGCCAGGAAGTCTCAAGTTTCCCGTCCAGCATCATAGCCGGGCTGTTGTCATGCCCCTCCTGATCGATCACGGAAGTGGCGGATGCGTTGCTTACAGTCAGCTTGTAACTGTCCCCCAGCGTCGCCGGCTGAGAAATCCGGTAAGCCGTCCAGTTTTCCTTCGCTTCCATCTCTTCCTGTTCCTGCCGTTCCTTCTCTTCCTGCTCCTGCCGCTCTTTTTCTTCCTGTTCTTCCTGTTCTTCCTGCTCCCGCTCTGCTTCCAGCTGTTCCTGCCGCAACTCTTCCTCTTTCTTCTCAGAGATCCAGTTATACGCCACGAATCCGATAGCCCCTGCCAGCAGAACTGCTACCAGCACCGCGATAACGATGATCAGCGGCGCCTTTGACTTTTTCTTCTCCGGCGGCGGCAGCGGCGCGCCGCAGTTCCCGCAGAACTGGGAATTCATTTCATTCTCATACCCGCAATTTGGACAACGCATACTTTTTCCTCCCTCTTTCTCTCAGGATCCGTTTAATGCAAAAGCGGCCTGGAGAAGCGGCTCCGACCAGGACCCGCCTCAGGCCGCATTTTTACAAAATATTCTTACAGTTCTTCCGGATCAAGATACCATTTCCCGTCAATCTTCAGTACCCGGACTGTTTCTCCCGGATCGGACTCCTCCTGTTTCGCGCCGTTCACATACAGCTTGTAGGAGAACTCCACTTCTTTTCCTTCTTCAATATCGCCCAGGAATCCCATGTAACTGCTCTCCAGGTCTTCCAGTTCAGATTCTGTCATGTCTCTGGCATTTCCGATCTCATAATCGATCTCAATGTCACCGGAATAATCATCAAAGGCATCTTCTATTTGTTCAATGACCATTTCTTCCATATCCTCGCGGTCCATACCACTCCAGGACTCTGCCACATCCAGATATTTCTCCGGGATCAGCTCCAGCGCGGCTTCCGCATCTCCCTCTTCCATCACCTTCACCAGGTTTTTGATGGGAGCCTCATAGTTGTCCCGGAAGAAGATCAGCTTCACTGCCACGATCACCAGGATCACCGCCAGCACGATAGCGCCGATGGCTACGTAAGGCGGACGCTTCTTCGCCGCCATGCCGGCCTGTCCGTACCCGCCCTGGGCATAACCTCCCTGGCTGTAATTTCCCTGATTATAACTGTAATTCTGGCTGGTTCCGCCGGGAGCCGCTCCATTCCCCGCTCCCGGGTTTGGCGCTCCCTGTACAGGCTTGATCGGCGCACCGCACTTGGGGCAGAACTTTCCATCTCCTTTGATCTCATTCCCACAACGACTGCAAAACATAACTTTTTCCTCCTACTCACATAATGTTCTGTAAAATGCTTTAATTTGCGTCTCCGATATATCCCTGGGTATCCAGTTCATGCTCCTTCTCACTTAAGAACTCGGCGTTTCGCCTCTCATAATCATTCAGTGTATAAGCGTAATTGTCATCAAAATCTTCCGGATCATAAAGCCCCTGATACCAGGACTTGGACTCAAAGTAGTCCATCAGTTCCTGGGACTTGAATCTTCGGCCATGTCTGGCATAGATCTCATTCTTCCCGTAATTGATCTCCTGGATGGTCAGGCCGGCCACATCCACATCGGTCAGATACCGGGAAGCGCTGTCCGGGAAAATGTAATCCCCGCCGGTCACATCTGTAGCCGGGTCTTCTGCAGGCTCTTCCGTCTTCCCAGTCTCTCCGCTGATGTCAGGCTCCTCATCTTCCGGTTCCCCAGTCGCCTCTTCCTGGCTCTCTTCCTGATCCTCCCGGAGTTCTTCCGTCACTTCCTGGTCGTTCCTCCCCTCCATATAGTGATAGAGAAACAAACCTCCAAAGCCGGCCAGCACTGCCACGATCAGAACTACGAGAAAGATGATCAGCCCTGTGTGCTTTCCTCTCCCCGGCCCTTCTTCCGGCAGATCGTCATATCCTGGCGCTCCCATATTTCCAGGATCTCTTAAAGGGCACCCGCACTCTCCGCAGAAAGTGTCTTCCGGTTCAACCGGCGCCCCGCATCGTGGACATCTCAGATTCATCTTCCCTTCCTCCTGCTTTGCTCATTTTCTTCCATTCATTTAATTCAGCTTGGTTCCGCAGGAAGTACAGAAAGACAAGTGATCTGCCAGCACCTTCCCGCAATTGGGGCAGACCTTTGTGCCCGGCTGAGGGCCATGGTTCTCCGGTCCCGGGGCCGGCTCCTTCTTCAGCGGGGTCCCGCAGATGATACAGAAACCCTGTCCCGGGGTGATCTCTGCTCCGCAATTGGGACAGGTTGGCCCCTTAGGCGGTTCCGGGATTGGGATCGGCTCCGGTTCTGACTCTGGTTCCGGGATCGGCTCCGGTTCTGGTTCTGGCACTGGTTCCGGGATCGGAATCGGCTCCGGTTCTGGCATTGGTTCCGGGATCGGGATCGGCTCCGGGATCGGCTCCGGGACCGGAGCTGTATGTTCGATCTTAGATCCACAATTTACGCAGAACGCCTGATCTGGCTCTACCGGCGCGCCGCAGTTGCTGCACACCTCTCCGCCCTGAGGCGGTACTGGCGCCGGGGCTGGAGCCGGATGTTCGATCTTGGCTCCGCACACGTTGCAGAACATGGAGTCCTGCGCGATCTGCGCATGGCAGTTGGGGCAGAAGATCACGCCTTTTACCCGCTGGATCTGTCCCCGCAGATCTGCGATCTGTGTCTCCAGCTCATCCAGCCTGGCAATGATCCCGGATTCCTCCGGGCCTGCCTCCTCGCCGCTCTCTTTCAGTTTTCTATAAGAAATCGCTCCCAGATCCGCCAGCACATCCTTCTTCTGCCCTTCCAGGTTCTTAAGCGCGCCGGAAAGCTTGGCGGAATCTGTCATCTCCCTGGTCTTCTGGATCGCTCCCTGTCCCAGGTTGGTAAGTTTTTTGTCGATATCATCCAAAAAAGCCATATCTATTTCCTCCTGAAATCCAATATATGTCTAATTTTATTCTTTTTTCTCTCTTTTGACAAGATTCAACAGGCAATCTGACGAAAATTTTACAAAAGCTTCTTTCACACTGTCTTTTAACTGGGCGTCCAGTCAAATCCCGCCGTCTCGTCGTGCAGGATCCCGCTGCTTTCCTCATAGGTAAGGATCCTCTCATCTCCGCCGTCCAGCGGGCTGAGCACATAGGTGGTCATATCTCCCCCGCCGGGCTTGGCCGTGATCTGATAGGTATATGTATGGCTCTCCCCGGTTCCGGACATCAGCTCTACGATCGTGGCAATTCCGGACTCTTCGATGGTCAGTCCTGTCCGCAGTCCGCCCACCGGCGCCACATAACTGTATTCCCCTACAGGAAACTTGGCCCCGGCCTCACCGGATCCGCCTGCCGTCTCATCCTGGCCGTCTGAAGACACGGTTTCTGCCTCCTCGATACTCACGATCCGGTAGGCGCCCTGATCATTGGGTTTCAGCACCGCCTTCTTCTCCGTGGTCTCCTGCCCGCTCTCGCTGCTGCGGCTGTAGGTGTAATACACTTCCATGGAATCTTCGGTATACTCCGCCCGGGTGATCGCGGCTTCGCTGACCCAGCTGATGGTAGCCGGCGCGAAGACAATCTTGTCCTCCTCCACATTTACGCCGTATTCCTGCCCGTCGTCATCATTTTCCTCTGTAAACTGATAATCACTGAAAGAAGAAAACATCCGGTTGACATCCGCCAGGGAATATTGGGCCCGCCAATTCGCGTCAGGCCCGTACTCTTCGATCACGCCCCCGCTCCGGCCGGAAGGCTCGCAGAGATTATTCAACATCTCCCGGGCCTCCTCCCGGGATAATCCCTGGGAAGGGATCTCCTGAGGACCGTAGGCAAGCACAAATTCCAGTTCTTCTTGGGTAAGATTCCCGGCGACCAGGTTTGGATAATCTTCTTCCTTTACTTCCTGAGGGGTCTCTTCCTGCTCCGGTTCCTTTTGCTCCTGCTGCTTCGCTTCGCTCTGCTCTGGCTGTTCCTGGACCACTGCCGGTTCATTTACTGCATCCAGGATCTGGTAGACGCCATAGGCTCCCGCGCCTCCGGCCAGGCACACGCCCACCGTCACAGCCGCCACTTTCCCCAGGGTAGTATGCAAGAATCCTGCTTTCGCCGCGCCTGCTGCTTTCGCTCCTGCCAGCCCTTTCCCGCTGGCAGAAACTTCCGCTGCGCCTGCTGCCTGTCCATGAGCCGCTGCCTGGGAAGCAGCCGCGCTCTGGCTGCTTCCCGCGGCACTTTGACGGGATACGGCCCCAAATACACTCTGGGCCACCGACTTTCCGCCTGCCGCCAGGCTCCCCGCCTTGTCCAGGTATCCTGCCTGGGAGCGGAGCAGATAGAGAAACAGTGGCAGCGGAGCCACGCTGTACAGCTTGTATCCCTTCTTCTGCAATTCTTCCGCCTTTTTCTTCAGGTTCTGTCTCCCATAGTTCAGCCGGGATTTGACGGTGTTCTCAGAACATCCCAGAGTGGCTGCGATCTCCCGGATGGACGCTCCCTCGATATGGAAGAGGAGGATACACATCCTCTGCTCTTCCGACAGGGAATCGATCATCTCCCGGACCAGCTCCTGGGTTTCCTGCCTTGTGTAGGAAAGCTCCGGCTGACTCTCAATGCTGTCATCCTCGATCCGGTATTCAAAATTCTCCCCTTCCTCCTCTGTCTCCATCTGGGAAAACAGCATGGGATTCTTCTTAACCAGCATATTTTTGGCGGTATTGGCCACGATCCTCCCCAGCCATCCGGGGAAGGCTTCCGGTTCCGTCAGCATGTCCAGCCTTGTAAATGCCCGGATGTAGGCTTCCTGCAGCACATCCTGGGCGGCCTCTTCATTTTTCATATACTGAAGGGCCAGATAATATTTACTCTTGTAAGTGGTTTCGTAGAGAAACCCGTATCCTCTCTCATCCCCCTGCCTTGCAAGGGCCACTGCCTCTTTATAATCCACGTCTTTCCTCCTGCCTGTTGCGGCGAAATTTTCGCCGGACTCTTATCAAATTATAAGATGCGCGTTACTTTCCGTCAATGTTTCCCAAGTTTCCCCATGGCCTTCAGCCTCCGCCGTACGATCCGGTAGGTATTCCGTTTCCCGGTTTCATTTCCCGGGCAGGCTTCCATGTCCCGGCGCACCAGACGGACAAACCACCGGATCACATTTTCATTTCCCCGGATCATAGTTAACGCCTCTGGTAGTAATCCGGATTCCAGCTGCTGTCAGCCGACTCTACGGTGATCATATTCTCGTCCGACGATAAGGTCACGATCAGCGGCTCGCAGGAACTGACCGCTCCGCCAAAGTCAAGGCTTATGCTGTTCTCATGTTCCGTCCAGGTTCCCACTTCCACATCTCCGTCCTCGTTGTATGCCGCCGTGCCGTCCTTTTCGATGGTAATCTCTACTTTGCTTCCACTGGTGGAGGTCCCCCCGTAGGTCCCTTCCCATTTGGGCCCTCCACAGGCACATAAAGCCGTCATTAAAGTGATCGCCACTGCAGCTCCTGATAACCGTTTCCAAATTTTTCCTGCTTTCATTTTCTTTTCTCCTTTTCTGTGGTTTTGTTAAGGACATTGGCTCTGCCCCTTTTCACAGACTAAGACAGGAGAAAAGAAGAAAAGGTTTTATGAAAATGAAATTTTTTTGTAAATTTTAAAAACGCAGACGCGCAGGCCTCTCTTCCCGCACATCTACGTCTCTTTATTTCTTCCTATTTCATAAGGATCCTCTGGAAGCTCTTCTTGCCTTTCTTCAGCACGATCCCCTCTCCGGCGAACTGCTCTTTCGTAAATTCCGCGTGGATGTCAGTTACCTTCTCTCCGTCCGCGGATACGCCTCCCTGCTGCACTGCCCGGCGGGCCTCCGACTTGGAAGGCACCAGGCCGCTGCGCACCAGAAGAGTAAGGATGTCGATCTTTCCTTCTTCCAGATCCTGCTCCACAAGTTCAGTAGATGGCATATCTGCCGCTGCCCCCTGGGAGAACAGGGCTCTTGCCGCCTCCTGGGCTTTCTTTGCCTCTTCCTCGCCGTGTACCAGCTTGGTCAGCTCGTAGGCCAGGATCTCCTTGGCAGTGTTCAGCTGGGCCCCTTCCCAGGAATCCATCTTGTCGATCTCCTCCAGGGGAAGGAAGGTCAGCATGCGGATACATTTCAGCACATCCGCGTCCGCTACATTTCTCCAGTACTGGTAGAACTCAAAGGGAGAAGTCTTCTCCGGATCCAGCCATACCGCGCCGCTCTGGGTCTTGCCCATCTTCTTGCCCTCGGAATTGAGGAGCAGGGTGATGGTCATGGCGCAGGCGTTCTTGCCCAGCTTGCGCCGGATCAGCTCCGTGCCGCCCAGCATGTTGCTCCACTGGTCGTCGCCGCCAAACTGAAGGTTACAGCCGTATTTCTGGAACAGCATATAGAAGTCATAGCTCTGCATGATCATGTAGTTGAATTCCAGGAAGCTCAACCCCTTCTCCATCCGCTGCTTGTAGCACTCCGCCGTCAGCATCCGGTTGACGGAGAAATGAGGTCCCACCTCCCGCAGCAGTTCAATGTAGTTCAGGTCCAACAGCCAGTCCGCGTTGTTCACCATCAGGGCTTTCCCCTCAGAGAAATCAATGAACCGGCTCATCTGCTTCTTGAAGCACTCGCAGTTGTGCTGGATGGTCTCCGGCGTCATCATGGAGCGCATGTCCGTACGGCCGGAGGGGTCGCCAATGTACCCGGTACCTCCGCCAATAAGGGCGATAGGCTTGTTGCCTGCGTCCTGAAGACGCTTCATCAGGCACAGCGCCATAAAGTGTCCCACATGCAGGCTGTCTGCCGTGGGGTCGAAACCGATATAGAAGGTGGCCTTCCCGCTGTTCACCAGCTCCCTTATCTCCTCCTCATCCGTCACTTGCGCGATCAGGCCTCTGGCCTGCAGTTCTTCATAGATTCCCATCGTTTTGTCTCCCTTCGTTTTCTCTATTTTTGAAATATTACAAATCCACATTCCGTGGGGTGGTCCAGCACGTAACCGTCTTTATATTTTCTGGCATACCAGACGATCAGAAGATCTCCTCCTGCACCCAGGATGTTCAGCATGGAAAGCCACAGCAAAGGAGTACTTCCTGTAACAAACGCCGCAAGATAAAAGCCTCCGCCCAGAACAAAGCCCGGGAGCAGCGCTCCAAAAATATATTTACCAGGCGTCAGCGGCTCCCTGCAGTGGCAGTAAGGCGTCAGCAATTCCCACATCACGCCGATATACATGCTCTTCCAGCCGTCTTTCGTCCCCAGGCACCAGCCTGCACCGTGGAGCAGTTCATGGATAAACGCTGTGACCAGAAAGACCAGGAACGTCGCCAGATAGTCCCGTCCCGCCAGCCAGACCGGCCCCCGGCCTGCCAGGATCCAGATCACCAGAGCCAGGATCACCAAAGGAAGTGAGGTCACCAAAACCATCACATTCGCTTTCACCATTGAGATCACTTCCGAGTGCTCCTGATAGCCCTCTTCCCGGAACTTACGCCGCTGGGCTTCATAGTTGTCCAGGATCTTCTGCTTCGCCTCGCTTACCTTTCTTTCCCCTGCCATCTTACCTTTCTCCTTTGTCAGGCTTTTCCCGCCAAACAAAAAACGTCCTTATCTTACGATAAGGACGAATCACTCCGTGGTACCACCTTGCTTCACCGGCAATTTCCCTATGCCGGCCTCATTCCGGCCGCCTCCTCAAGACAGCCCCGACGCAGTAACGCCCGTCACGCGGCGCAGCCTACTATCCTTCAGAGAAACCATCTCCTCCCGAATTCGGTGCGCGGCTCAAAGATGTATTCACAGCCAGTTCCTTCATGTGCCTCTCATCTGCCGGCAGCTTTCTGTATGGGTGTAAAGGTTGCTACTTGTTCTTGTCAAAGCCTTTGCTGTATCACTTGTCTGTGTGAAATCTTACCCTATTTACCCAGGTTTGTCAACCAGGTTCTTAGGTAAGTTTCCAGGTGGGGACGTGGTATTTTCGAAAATACTACGTCCCAGATTGAAAATACCCTGTCCCTTTTTGAAAATATGGACAATGTACTTTCAGACATTCCTTATTTTCCGCCGAAAATCCGCACCGGATCTGCTCTGGCAGTTCCATCTCAACTCCAAGGTTTTCTTTCGCAAAACCTACGGCTTCCTTCACTGCCGTAAAGCAATTCCGCTTACAGCAGCGGGGCCCTCCCAATTCAGCCAGGGCGCCCAGTGCCCGGGCCGTCATCTGATTGGACAGTCTCCAGGACTTGCCTGTCAGAGGGGTAGCTTTTGTGACAATACTTACAAACATCCCCGTGCTGACCGCAGCGCCGCAGCAGCCCCACATTCCACAGGCGCCGCCCGGATACTTGCTCCCGCGGGAGCGCATCTCCTCCAGCGCTTCTTTCAGATCGATCTGCCCGCCGCAGTTATGGTAAGCAGTCAAAAGCGCCGCTCCTGCCATGATATGGTGTTCCGGCCCATGCATGTAGATATAAGGATCTTCCATTAATTTCCGCATGATCTCAATGGGATTCCTGGAGACCGTTGTTTCACATTCCCGAAGGATCACCTCCACGCCTTGTTTTTCATGGCATTGATCACAAACGAAATGGCCTTCTTCACAGCATGCGTTACTCTCAAACTCCTTGTGGCAGAAGACACACTCCATTTTCTTCATCTTATCAAAATATCGGATCGGCTTGCCGCATACCAGGCAGGCCCCTTCTCCTCGAATCATTCTTTTCCCTCCATTTTTCAAAAAGGGACAGGGTATTTTCAATCTGGGACGTGGTATTTTTAAAAATACCACGTCCCCAATTAAATCTCTAATCGAATCCCATCCTTAAATACTGCCTTCAGTTCCAGGTTCTCGTCCAGTAGCACCAGGTCTGCTTTCTTCCCTGGTGTGATAGAACCGTACTGATCATAAATCCCCAGGCTTTTCGCCGGATTCATGGTTGCGCAGGCCACTGCAATCTCCAGTGGGACCTGCATTTCTTTCACTGCGGTCCGCATACAGTCCATCAGATTTGTCACAGAACCGGCCAGGGCTCCATCGGAGACTAGTGTTGCCCGGTTCCCTGCAACCGCCACATCCAGACCGCCCAGGGTATACTGTCCGTCCGGCATGCCGGTGGCCCGCATACTGTCGCTGATCAGGATCATCCGGTCTGCCCCCAGCATCTGGAACGTAGCCCGGACTGCTGCAGGATGAATGTGCACTCCGTCGCAGATGATCTCTGCATCCACCTGCGGGTTATCCGCCACCGCGCCTACCACTCCCGGCGCCCGATGGGTAAAAGGCGGCATGGCGTTATATAAGTGGACCGCATGGCTGGCTCCTGCCTGGAACGCCGCCATTGCGCTGTCGTAGTCTGCATTGGTGTGAGCCAGGGAAATCTGTACGTCACCTTTCATCTCCCGGATAAAATCTACCGCTTCCGGATTGCATTCCGGCGCGATCCCCACGAATTTCACCAGACCTTCCGACGCTTCCAGGAATCTGCGGCAGACTTCTGCGTCACAGTGGATAATATTCCTGGCGTCCTGCGCCCCCTTCTTCACTTCACTGATGAACGGCCCCTCCATGTTGATCCCCACCAGGTCCGCACCCTCGTGAAGTGTCCGCCGATACTCGGCTGCAGTTGCCAGGATCCGTTCCAGTTCCTCCACCGGCAGCGTCATCGTCGCCGGCGCGATTGCCGTAACGCCCACAGAAGCCTCATATTTCGCGATCTCCTGGATCGCCTCCAGATTTCCGTCACAGAAATCGTAGCCCTTACATCCGTGGAAATGCAGATCAATAAGCCCCGGAATCGCATAACAGCCTTCGCCGTCCAGCTCTATCCCGTCCCCGGCGCCTTCATTTTCCGCAAATCTGCCCTCCTCGATCCGGATCTCGCCCTCTTCAAATCTCTTATCTTCTGTATATACTTTCACGTTTTTAAGGATCATAGCCTTCTCCTCCCCGACCTGTCTTCGTCGTCAAAAATCACTTCTCTGACACATTATAGTATATCCTGATCGTCTGCGCAATCATTTGGGTACACCCCTTCGCGCATTTTGGTACAGGGCAATCTGCAATTTAGGACGTAGCCTTTTTACATTTTGCTACGTCCTGAATGAAAAAAATCTTTCCATCTGCTGATGAAATTGTTATACTTAAGGATAGAAGTTTTTCTACAATTGTCTATGAAGAGAGGGAAAATGTATGATTATCTGTAAAGCAAAAGATTATTCTGAATTAAGCCGGAAAGCGGCAAACATCATCGCGTCTCAGATCCTGATGAAGCCCAACTGTGTCCTGGGTCTTGCCACAGGCTCTTCTCCGGTAGGCACCTACAAGGAGCTGATCCAGTGGTATGAGCGGGGAGATCTGGATTTCTCCGGGATCACCAGTATCAATCTGGACGAGTACCGTGGCTTAAGCGGAGACAACGACCAGAGCTACCGGTATTTTATGAACACCAATCTTTTTGACCATGTAAATATCGACAAGGCCCGCACCAATGTGCCGGACGGACTGGAACCGGACGCTGCCAAAGCCTGCAGCGATTATGACCAGATCATCGAAAATGCCGGCGGTATCGACCTGCAGCTTCTGGGCCTTGGCCACAATGGACATATCGGCTTCAATGAGCCGGCGGACGCATTCGCCTGCGGCACCCAGTGTGTGGATCTGACAGAAAGCACCATCAATGCCAACAAGCGTTTCTTCGCTTCTGAAGACGATGTTCCGCGTCAGGCCTATACCATGGGCATCGGAAGCATCATGAAAGCAAGAAAGATCCTGGTAGTTGTCAGCGGCGAAGACAAAGCCGAAATCTTAAAGAAGGTTGTCTGCGGGCCCATCACCCCGCAGGTACCGGCTTCTGTCCTGCAGCTTCATCCGGATGTAACCATCGTGGCAGACGAAGCAGCTCTCTCAAAAATGTAAATGCAGGTTTATCGCGCGCCAAGAGGAAATCAAGCGGCTGCGCAGCGGACATTTGATTTCCTCGGCGCGATACCGACAGAATCAAAGAGTGCGAAGCACGGCAGCCGTGAAACGGCTGGATTCTGGAGGTGTGTTTGTCGAGAGGCGGGGACGGTTGATTGCTCCGAGGCTGACGCTTAACCTCCGCAATCATCCGACCCCCGCCTTATCGCCAACTGTCCCGACAAAGGCCTGAATTGCCAAGATGATTCTGCGGAAGAATATGAAACAGGGAAGCGCATACAGCCAGCAGATAGAACCATATGGAAGCGGTAGAATCCGTTACAGAAAAACACCTGCGATTTCATGGGAAGATTTGACTTCCAGTCAAATCTGAGAAGAGCCTGAGCAGAGAAATCATCAGATTTCCTTGCGAATTGCTCTGATCATGAAATCACAGGTGTTTTGATGTTAAGGATTCTTCGCGAACTTTTTTGGCTTCTATCTGCTGGCTGTATGAACTTCCCTGAGCAATTTTTTGTTCACAGAATCAGCGCGACAAACCTGCATTTATCCCAGCATCTCCAAAATCTCTGCCTTGGACTTGGCGCCCACTTCCCGCTTCACCATCTCGCCGTCCTTGAATACAGCCAGCGTTGGAATGGACATTACCCGGAACTGCCTTGCCAGCTCAGGATTTTCATCCACTTCCACCTTGCAAATCTTCTTATCCGTCACCTCATCTCCGATCTCCTCAATGATCGGTCCCACCATCTGGCAGGGTCCGCACCAGCTTGCCCAGAAATCTACCAGCACCGGTACCTTTGCCTCTAATACTTCCTCGTTGAAATTATCCTTCGTCAAATGAATTACTGCCATATTTATCTTCCTTTCTTATTGTGATTTTGTTTTCTTGATAACTCTATTATAACCCTTTTCTCCCGGATTTCTGTGACCAGGTCACATTTCCCGGTGATTTTTCAGAAACCGGCGTTTATACTTCAGCTTCGCGTAATCCGTTACCTGCTTCAGATACACGGGATCCGCCAGGCCTCCGGCGACGCCAAGGACGGGGATGCCCTGGATAAATTTCATATACAGCATCGCCTCTGCCAGACTCCTGGACGCATTGCGAATCCCCTGCCGCCTGTCCAGAGAAATCACCGCTGTCCCGTCGATCCAGCCATTCAGTTCCTTATTATTCTGCAGCAGCGGTCCGCCTCTTAGGAACGCAGTCTCGATCAGCTTCAGGATAAAGCACTGCTCCTCTTCCGTCTCATAGGAAAACCCATAACTCAACGCGATCTCGTAAATGCTTTTCAGCAGTACACCTGTAAAAATTGGGATGTCCGGCAATCCAATCCCCAGAAGTCCCAGCCCTGCGCCTTCCACACCGGAAATCAGGAGATTCTTCGCGTTCCCGGCCTCCGCCTGCCTGGAGAACGCCCGCACCGTCTTCCGGCTCGCGCCCAACCTCGCCGCATACTCATTGACCTGATAGGCTTGCCGGTGTTTCTCCTTATTATAAGTTTTCTCGATCACGCTGGTCCCTTTCTCGAAAACCAGCGCGAACGCTTTCTGAAACGCGCCGTTTAAGGTCTGTTCCAGCTTTTCGGGTATTTTTTCGGAAATTTTTTCCTGCATCGGCGAAGACTTTTCCTCCTGCCGTTTTCTCAGGTAGCGGGCTTCTTTGCGCTCCAACGCCGCCTGCTCTTTTGCCCAGTGATTTCTGGAAAACATCCTTTCGCCCCTTTCTCTATTCTGGTCTTTTAGTCTTTTTCAGATATTCTCCCACCATCCGGAACTCATCCGGGTAAATGCAGTTGGGAAGACTTCCGTCCAGAACCCTTGCCATACATTCTTCATAGTCCATCCACATCACCGACTCTACTTCCTCTTCCTGGAGATGCAGATCCCGCTCCTCCACCGGCCTGGTGTACACATACACGCTGCTCAGTTCATTGTCCCGAAACAGCCTTCCATGAAAAACTGCCTCAAAAGAGCCGTGATGAATCCCGACGTAACCTAGTTCCTCCGGTGCAGCCTGGATCCCCAGTTCCTCAGCAAGTTCCCGCACTGCTGCCGGCAGAGGCTCATCGCCGGCCTCCACATGCCCTGCCGAAGAAATGTCATAACAGCCCGGATTGGAATCCTTCCCTGCGCTTCGCTTCTGCAAAAGCACATCCCAGCCGTCCTTGCCATTCTCCCGGACGATCCAGGTATGGACCGTGGCGTGAAGGCTCCCCTCCCTGTGGGCTACGCCCCGCTCCCGGACGATCCCTGTCTTGCTCCCGTCCGGGTTCAGGATGTCAAAAAGCTCCAGAGGCTCTCCATCCAGCGCCGCGGACACAAGCCTGTCCTGTCCGTCATACACAAGCTTCAGAGAGAAAAAATCCTTCCTCTCATCCAGCAGCCGGAAGAAGATCTTGTCCCCTTCCCAGAGGTTCAGTTTCCACACGTCTTCTATATCCACCCATTCCAGTTCCCCTTCGTCACAGGGAATGGCTTCCCCTTCGAATCCATCCGCTGTAAAAAGAGACATATACTCAGTCACTCCATTTCCCGAGACAAAGGTCACGCCCCCCCGGTACCGATAAGACGTAAGCCGATATCCGGTCTCCTCCCTCACTTCCCGCAGCAGGCATTCTTCCGGACTTTCATCCGCCTCAAAATGGCCGCCCACCCCGATCCATTTATCCTTATTCACATCATTTTTCCTCACCGTCCGGTGGAGCATCAGATATTTACCGTCCCGCTCAATGTAGCAGAGCGTACTCAATTGTGCCGTCATTCTTCTCTTCTTCCTTTTTTATCTCATTGTGGTATAATTATCCTTATTCTACCTGAACCATGGAGGAAATGCAATGGAACGGACTCTTACTTATCACATCCGCGAGACAGAAGCCGGCCTTCGGATCGAACAGTTCCTGCGGCGAAAGGGCTACTCCGCCCAGAACCTGACCCAGATCAGACAGATGCCGGAAAGCGTCCTGGTAAACGGTTCTTTTTGCTATCTGCGCCACACACTTGCCGCCGGCGATGAACTTCGCATCCATATCCAGGAGACAGAAAGCTCCCGCCAGATTCTGCCCGTCCAGCTTCCTCTTAACATTGTCTATGAAGATGAAGACCTGATCGTAGTGAACAAACCTGCCGGCATGCCCATCCATCCTTCCCTGAACAACTATACCAACTCTCTGGCAAATGGCCTGGCCTGGTACTACCTGCAGCAGGGGAAACCTTTCATCTTCCGCTGCTGCAACCGTCTGGACCGGGACACCTCCGGCCTTACTGTGGTGGCAAAACATCTGGTCAGCGCCAGTATCCTGTCCTCCATGACCAAGCGCAAAGAAGTCTGCCGGGAATACCTGGCTGTAGCAAGAGGACATGTCATGCCGGAATCCGGCACCATCACCGCCCCTCTCGCCCGCAGGGAAGGCACCATCATCGAACGGGTGGTAGACTGGGAGAAAGGAGAGCCCGCGGTCACCCACTATCAGGTTGTCACCGTAAGAAACGGGCACAGCCTGGTCGCCCTGCGCCTGGAGACCGGCCGCACCCATCAGATCCGGATCCATATGAAATATCTGGGTTATCCGCTGATCGGAGACTATCTCTATAACCCGGATATGGAACACATTACCCGTCAGGCCCTGCACTCCCACCGCCTGTCTTTCCCCCATCCCATCACCGGGGAAGCCATGTGCTTTGAGGCTCAACTTCCAGAGGACATGAAACAGGTGCTGGCACTGTGATCACACCGGAAGACTGTCCCTTACGCACAGCGCGCCATACCCCACCTGGGCGTTGGGATACTCCTCAAATCCCGGGAGCGGCTTTGCGCCCCGGCGCAGATATGCCTTGACCTTCTCCCCGTAGAGATAGGGGTCATTGTCCCGCACAATCCCCCACTCCATAAGAAGAGCAGCCCCGCTGGTCACAAAAGGCGTGGCAAAGGAGGTTCCGGTAAATGCACCTCTTCCTCCGCCCGGCACAGGCGCCTCTACTTTCACCCCCGGCGCTGCCAGATCCGGCTTGGAACCTCCCCCTTCCCTTACATAACCGCGGCCGGAAAAATCTGCGTAGGCCAGGGTCCGGCTGTTGTAAGCCCCCACCGAGACCACCCGTCCGGCCGTGGCAGGAATGGTAATGGTCCTCCCTTCCGTGGGATAGAGAAATCCGGTCCCCCGGTTCAGAACGCTCTCTCCCGGCAGCCACAGTTCATACTGGCCGGACAAGACTCTCCTGGGGGACAGTACGATCCGCCACACGCCCCCGCGGATATAATCTCCGGCCGGAAGCAGGTCGATATAGATCTCCTGGGCCATACTGTAGGGACTCGGCTCCCCGTAATACAGCAGGATCTCCGTATCTCCCGCCAGAAATCTCTGAGACCCCAGAACCTCCGGGATCGGTCCTGCCCGCAGACCGGAAGGGTCGATCAGGGTGATGTCCATCACGTCAGTGTAGGCTTTCCAGATCTGGATATTCAGCGCAGGCTGCCGCTCCTGCACCGCCAGCTCGATCACTTCCTCCTGGTCTTCCCGGACTCTCCCGGCAGTGTGCCCGGCCCCGGCCGCTTCATTGCCCGCCCCCACGCAGATACAGTTCTTCCAGATGTTGGAGATATCGTCAATGAACCGCTCCAGGAGGGAGGTGCCGTCATGGGGACCATACGTATTTCCAAAGCTTATATTCACCGCCACCGGCATCTGATATTCCACTGCCTTGCGGATCACATAGTCAATTCCCATCATCAGCTCCGTGGTCCTGGGAAATCCATCCGGTAATGGATTCCCCAGCTTCACTACCAGAAGTTCACTCTCCGGGGCGATCCCCGCAGCGATCCCCGCCACCGCCGTCCCGTGTCCGGAGCGGTCCAGGGAGGGCACGATCTTGAGTCTCTCCTCCTCTGATCCCGCCTGCAGGGCCTCATTGATCCTTTCCGCCCCGTATTCCCGCCCGTATCCGTATCCCCCGGGAGGCTCTTCTCCCGCCGTGTCAAGAGACTGATCCCAGAGACTTTTGATCCTGGTGGTTCCGTCCGCCCTGCGAAATTCCGGCAGGCTGTAATCAATGCCGGAATCGATCACCCCCACCAGCACTCCCTGTCCCAGAAGAGAAAAGCGGGCGTCCTGTACCTCATTGATACAAGACACCCGCCTCCCTTCTTCCATCTGGAAATACAGCCGTTTAGGCTTTTCCACATATTCTACCTCCGGCAGCGCCGCCAGCTCCTGGATCCTGGATTCCGCCACGGTCACCACCGCATATTCATTCAGAAGCTTTGTCGTCCTTGCGGCAATCCCACGGACGCCCTCAAGATCCCCGGAATATTTGATGATCAGATCCCACTCCCGCTCTCCCGGATGATAACCCACCTCCAGTTCCAGGGACTTCTCCCTCTCTTCCTGGGTGGCGTCAAGCGCCAGATTCAAAAGATTCTCCGTCTTCTGCCCTTCCATCTTCCACCTCATTTTTGTTCCATGAATTCCTCATTCAGATAAGGAGCCAGACTGGCCGGGATGAAATATCCCCTGGGATGGCGGCACACCGGGCACGCCTGGGGCGCCATCTTCCCATGGTAAATGTGGCCGCAGTTCAGGCACATCCACGCCTCTTCCCGGCGGCTTTCAAAGTATTGATTTTCTTCCAGAAGCTCTGCCAGCTTTCCGAACCGTTTCCCATGCACCGCCTCGATCCGGGCGATCTGGATAAAGGCGGAGGAAACTTCCAGGAATCCTTCCTCCCGGGCAGTCTTGCCAAAGGCCTGGTACACATCCCCCGCTTCTTCCATCTCATTGTGCTGGGCCGCCCGCAGAAGCTCCGCCACATTGTCGAACTGATCCACCGGGTAGCTTCCGTCGATGGCAATGGTGGTCCCGTTAAGATTCTTCAGAAGATCATAAAATCTGGCTGCGTGGGCCCGCTCCTGGTCCGCGGTAAAAAGGAAGATCTGGCTGATCGCAAAAAGCCCCTGCTCCCTGGCGGTCTCCGCCGCGATGGTATAGCGGTTCCTGGCCTGGCTCTCCCCCGCGAAGGCCCGCATCAGATTCTCCCTGGTCCTGCTCTCTTTAAATTCAACAGCCATGTCACACACTCCTATCTGTTTTTAATAGTAGTATGTGCCATGGCTGTCTGTTTATTCCTGCAATCTGTTTTTAGTTGAATCCGATCAGCCGTCTTGCCACCGTGTAGGCAAGAGAGGAGATCTTTCTGCCGGATTTCCCCGGGATGTTCATGGTCTGCCCCAGGATCCCGTAACGGATCTTCAGGAAAGTCTTGAAATCCTTCTTCTTAAGATACCGCCACAGTTCTTTCTTCTTCTCCAGGTTCTCCGGGTTCTTGGACCGGATCAGAAGGATGGAAGAGACGGTCATCATAATGGCCAGATAGTCGATCATGTAGCGCCGCAGCTTCTTACACTCGATATTCTTAAGCTGATACATGCTGATCATGGTCTTGGTCACAAAGATCTGCTGATCCACCCGGGCGATCATGATCTTCTCGTTGACCGACTGGTCTTCCCGCCCGATGAAATACCGGTAAAAATCCACGTCCAGATAATAGATCTTGCGCACGAAAGGAAGGGGATAATATACATAAATATTATCCACATAGAAGGTATGCTTCGGCAGCTCCATCTGGCTGAGCTTCAGCATGTCGGTCCGATAGATGACCGAATGCATCAGGATATACTGATCCAGATGGAAATGTCCGATATCCTCCCACCGGAAGATCTCGTCCTGGGGAAGCACATTCCGGTAATGGATGCATTTCTTATGGGAAGCGCCCACCTTCTCATAGACATAGTTGGAAACCAGCATATCCACTTCCTGTCCCTCTTCCTCAAACTTCTTCAGGGTCTCAAGGATCTTGTGCAGCGACTCCTCGTCCACCCAGTCGTCGCTGTCCACCACCTTGAAATATTTCCCGGAAGCGTTGGAAAGTCCGTGATTCACTGCATCTCCGTGCCCCCCGTTCTCCTTGTCCACCACCCGGATAATATCCGGATATTTCTCCTGGTACTCATGGGCGATCCTGGAAGTATCATCCTTTGAGCCGTCGTTCACGATGATGATCTCCACATCCTCCCCGCCGGGCAG
The DNA here is from genome assembly GCF_048354975.1 of Massilistercora timonensis. Lineage (NCBI taxonomy): Bacteria > Bacillati > Bacillota > Clostridia > Eubacteriales > Massilistercora > Massilistercora timonensis. The sequence continues at coordinate 18,005 of NZ_DBGCJQ010000051.1, forward strand.
GATACTTTCGATCGCATGCGACATATAATCCTGGGAATTATAGCATGGTATTGCAAATGACAGATATTTCATTGTGTATGTCCTCCTCATATTCTTCTATCAGTATAAGTCATTCCCGGCTATTTTCCAACAAATTTCTAAAAGATATACCCGATCTGATTGTAAAATCCGGGAATTTTCGCTATAGTAGGCTTATACGCAGTACGAATTGGAGGGATCATCAATGAAGAAAAATATTATCGTAGGACAATCCGGCGGACCTACCGCTGTTATCAACGGCAGCCTCTACGGAGTGGTTACTGAGGGACTGCGGCACCCGGATGAGATCGCCCATGTCTATGGTATGGTAAACGGGATCGAGGGATTCCTGGCGGACCGGTTTATGGACATGGAAGCTCTGGCGGAAAACGGCGAGCTGGAGTTTGTCCGCACCACCCCGGGGGCTTACCTTGGCTCCTGCCGCTACAAGCTGCCGGAAGACTTGAAGGATCCGGTCTATCCCCGGCTCTTCCAGAAGCTTGAAGAAAAAGAGATCGGCTACTTCTTCTACATCGGCGGAAACGACTCCATGGACACGGTGAGCAAGCTTTCCCGCTATGCCGCCGGGATCGGAAGCGACATCCGTTTCATCGGCGTGCCAAAGACCATTGACAACGACCTGGTGCACACCGACCATACGCCGGGATACGGCAGCGCCGCCAAATATGTGGCCTCCGTTGTCCGCGAGATCACGGCGGACGCTTCTGTCTATGACAATAAACCTTCCGTGACCATCGTAGAGATCATGGGACGCCACGCCGGATGGCTGACCGCAGCCAGTGTGCTGGCCCGCAAATTCGAAGGAGACAACCCGGTTCTTGTATATCTGCCGGAAGTTGCCTTTGACCAGGACGCATTTATTGAGAAAGTAAAAGAAAACTTAAAGACCACCTCCAACCTTGTGGTCTGCATTTCAGAAGGGATCAACGATGGAAAGGGTACCTTCATCTGCGAGTATGCCAGTGAAGTGGACACCGACAATTTCGGCCACAAGATGCTCACTGGCTCCGGAAAATATCTGGAGAATCTGGTGAAGGAAAAGCTGGGCATCAAAGTGCGTTCCATTGAGCTGAATGTATGCCAGCGCTGCTCCAGCGCCCACCTGTCAGGCGTAGACCTGACCGAGGCCATCAACGCCGGAATCTACGGCGTACAGGCCGCCCTTGCAGGAGAGACCGGCAAGATGATCACCTTCCTTCGGGGCCGCAGCCTGCCCTATGAATTATCCTACGGCACCGCAGATGTAAACGAGATCTGCAACGAGGAAAAACCGGTTCCCACAGAGTGGATCACCAGGGATGGCTCCGACTTAAGCCCGGACTTTATCGAATACGCCAGACCCCTTATCCAGGGACACGTAGAGCTTCCCACCAAAGACGGTGTGCCGGTATTCGCTTACCGGAAGTAGCGTGTTCATAATTTGTTCATCTTATTTTCAAAATTCTTTTACTACTTTAACATTCTTTCTTCACAGCTCTTGCGTATACTAAAACCATCGAAAGAGAAAAAGACCACTGACGAGTAGTAAGCTACTATTTTGAATAAACTTTTTCATAATACATGCCGGGGACTGAGAGATCAGTCACCCGGCATCCTCCCTTTTATGAGGCTATTTCTTCCTTCTCCACAGCAGCCACCCGCTTCCGCCTGCGACTGCTGCCAGTCCAGAACCGCCGATCATCCAGGGCGCTATACTCCCTTTCTCTTCCTGCGCTGGTGTTTCTTCTGGTTCCTCTTTCTCTTTTGTCAGCCCCAGCCGCCGGGCCACCGGCTCCGCCACCTTCTGCAGAAGATTCTTCTCCTCTGCCACCCGGATCAGGATCTTCTCCTCCGCCGAATTCCCGGCGTAATCTTCTGCCTTTACCCGGATCTCATAATTCCCGTAATCATCCAGCGTATATTGATAGGACTCCCGCCCGGGAATAAGTTTTTGCTGTTCTCCGTTGATCCGCACTTCTTTGATCTCATCCTCCGCTTTCCCTGTCTTTACCCGGAAGACCGCCTGTTCTTCATAGGTCCCTCCGTCTTCCACATCCAGGATCTGGATCTGGGGCGCCGTGTGATCTACCATAAACCCGGCGTTCGCCCGGGCAGTATTTCCGGCCGCGTCTTCCACATAGACTTCCAGCACGTGCCACCCTTCTTCCGTCACTTCTTCTCCCATGGAGTAGAGACGGCCGTCCAGGCAAAGTTCATAGGAATAGGTGGTAAAATCCTGGATCCACTTCTTGGCCGGGGTGTCCCAGACAAACTTCTTCATATATTTTCCCCGCAGCTGATCCACAAGACGGATCACCGGATCCTTCTGGTCTATGATCACCTGGAGTTGTTCTTTTGCTTCCCGACCTGCCTGATCCCGGGCCGCAAGGCTGATCTGATAGATCCCGTCCTCTGTCAGTTTCCGCTCGGCCTGCTTCCCGGAAGCGCTGTCCTTCCAGGAGACTGCCTTCAGGGTTTTCTTCTCCCCGTCTTCATTCTCCCAGATGGTCTCCTCCCTGGCCGTATGCAGGACATTTTCCTCCTGCACCTGGCTCACCAGAGTCACCGGCCGGCTGCTGATAAGATAATCGGAAGCTCCGCTGATCCGGATCTTCGGATCTGTCCGGTCAATATAGACCCGCTCTGTCAGGCGGCTTTCATTTCCCGCCCTGTCCCTTGCGGTCACTTCCACCACCGCTCCCTGCCCTGCCGCAGAGGCTTTCTGAATGGTAAAGGCAGTCTCTCCTTTCTCCGACACGCCAATCTTCTCTCCGTCCACCAGACAGCGCACCGTTTCAACTCCGCTGGTCTTATCCCGGCCTTGCACCGACAGCTTCACATCCCCCAGATACCAGGCGTCAAACCCGTTAGGAAGGCTCATGCTGATCTTGGGCGGCCGGGTATCGACCCGGATCTCCACCGTCTCCGCACACCCCTCTATCGGTTTCTTGTCTTCTTCCATCCAGACCGTAAGCTGGTTGCTTCCTTCTTCCCAGTCTCCCAGGATCGCCTTCTCCCCCTCCTTCTCAAGGCTCCCCTCCGCCAGGATTTTGTCGCCTGCAGCCGTCCGATATCTGGTGATCCCGCGCCTGCTCACATGAGTCAGGGTTACTTCCGGCTTATGGCGGTAATACCCGTTTCCGCCATCCGGCGGAATTACCTTAAGCTGAAACTTCTTAACCGGCTCTTCTTCCGGCTCCTCCGGTTCCTCTTCTTCTCCTTCATCCGGATCTTCTGTTCCTTCCCCTTCTTCCGCAGATCCTCCTTCTTCTGTCTGCGTCGGATCCTCTCTGTGTTCTGCATAACCTACTGCCCCCTGCTGAAAATAGATCAGTGCCAGCACCAGGCACAGCAGGATTATGGATCGGCCTTTTCTGCCCATACTTTTCCTCCTTCCACGTTGATTCCGTATTCTCTCATCAGCTTCTGAAACTCTTCTTCTCCTGCAAGCTTCGGACACTCCTTCAGGAACCTCTCAATGGTCTGCAGGCACAGCTCCCGGTCCTGCCCCGAGGCCTCCAGAAGATCCTTAAGGAATGTGATCCGCAGATCTGCGGAGTCGGGGAATTCCCGGATCCCCTCTTCCAGCCGCCCTGCCGCTTCCCTGGATTTCCCCAGGGTCTCCAGAAGGGACGCCGTTTTCTTGTACAGTTCTTCCCGTTCTTTTGCTCCATCTTCTTCCTCCATCTGTTCCTCATACATGGTAAGGGCCTCTTCTTCTCTCCCCAGTTCTTCCAGCGCGGCAGCAATCATTCCCCGGACTTCTGCCTTCTCTTCTTCTCCCCCTTCCTCCAGGCAGCTCTTTCCCAGGCGGACTACCGCCTCCTGGTCCGCCTTTGTGTCCAGCTGACGATATCCAAGGAGCACACAGCGGCGATAGACAAGGGCTTCCTTTTCCGGCAGTTTCTCTGCTGCCTCCTCGATCCTGCGAAGTCCGGCCCGGAAGCTCCCTTCCGCCACCGATTCCCCCTGCAGGCTTTGGCACAATCGTTCCAGTTCTTCTGCCAGCGGCTCCCCTTCTGCCTGCCCAAAATATGCCTCCCCTCGCTCAAAATCACCAAGTTCTCCCAGGCAGAGCAGCCCCAGTTCCAGATAAAGAGGACCCGTCTCCCCGCCAGCTTCTCTCTTTTGCGTTTCCTGTTCTTCTTTATTTTCCTCCCGGCCGGCAGCTGCAGCAGCCTCCGGCTCTCCCGGGCAGCAGCGAAGGAAACCTGCCAGCGCCGCCAGGATTCCCAGCGCTGCCACAGCCGCCAGGGCTTTGTGGGGCCTCCATTTCCATTCTTTTTTCTCTTTTGGTTCTGGTAAATATCTTGGAATCTCTGAAATTGTCTGAAATGCTTGTTTCGACTGCCTTTCCAGGCATCGGGATATGACTTTTCTGAACTTTCTCTCTTCGCCGCCAGTCAGCCGCGGCTCAAGCTCTGCTTCTGAGAGCAGATACTGCAGGGTCCGTCCAAACCCATAGATATCAAGTCCGGCGCTTGCCCGCTGATAATAGGGCGCCTCCGGGGGCAGGAAATGTTCCCGGACGGTCCTCCTTTGCATTTTCTGCAGCGTTTCTTCGTTGGAGGGAACGCCCAGATCCAGGAAATAAAGGTTCCCATCCTCCCCCACCACTACACTGTAGGGGTTCACATACTGATAAAATTTCTGTTTCCGGCACCGGTGGATTTTCTCCAGCTGCCGGGCAAGAAGACGGACCATACGGACAAACTCCTGCTTTTTCATCACACGGTGGTATTTCAGCCACCCCATCAGAGGCGTTCCCCGGATACAGCCGGAACTGATATAGCACACCTGGTTATGCTCAATAAGACGCAGCACGTCATATTCGCCCTTTTCCGTCATCGGCATCACCTCACATTTTCATTGCTAAAATTTTTCTGAAATTGGAAAATGTTTTGATTGTTTCAAGAACTTTTTTGAAGGTTCAGAACTGATAGAGTGATTTTTATATTACTGGATTTCCCCGGAAAAAGCAAGCCCATTTTCCAGAAAAAATGCACGCTGAAGTGAAAAGTTTATTTCCACTTTGAAGGTGGCAAAGTAGATTTTAGTCTTTCACTCATTTCCACTTCCCTATATATGGCATTTAGTCTTACACTTTTCATGTTAGGCAGTCGCC
>NZ_DBGCJQ010000052.1:0-6202 GCF_048354975.1 Massilistercora timonensis
TCGCTCTGATCTGCTCTGACGATACAAAGCTCCGTGCCGGACAGGTGATCCAGTCCTCCTTAAAGGAAAACCTGGGCATCGACGTGACGCTGGAGTCCATGGACCTTGCTACATACCTGGATAAGACCGCAGTAGGTGATTACCAGGCTGCCATCGGCGGATACACCTCCAGCGACGTATTAGCTCACTGCATGGGCGTTTACCACTCCAAATCCATCGACGGTTCCAACAAGACCCGTCTGAACGATCCGGAGATCGATGCTTTCATTGATAAGATCAAAGCTACACTGGATCCGGAGGAAAATGTAAAGATCGTTACGGAACTCAGTAAGTCTCTGAATGAGATATGTCCGCAGGTTCCCCTCTACTTAAAGAACAACGTACGTGCATACGCAAAGGGCCTGGAAGGCTTCACAATGAGCCCGACCGGCGGTATGTACATCGAGGACCTGAGCTGGAGCGAATAATTTTTATTTGAAGTAAACTCTTTAAGAAGATAACAGGGACCTGGCCCCTGGAAGGCCGGTCCCTGTTTTGATTAAAATTTATGTAGAGAGGAGAGGATCGCACCATATGATCAAGTTTATAATCAAACGTCTTCTGGCACTGATCCCGGTACTGGTCGGAGTATCACTGCTCGTATTCTTTATCCTTGATTTGGCTCCTGGTGATCCTGCCAAGGCTGCTCTGGGTGAGCAGGCACGTCCCGAAGATATCGAGGCGTTCCGGGAGGAAATGGGCTTAAATGACCCGTTCATTGTCCGTTACGTAAACTACATGCTGGGCCTCTGTCAGGGAGACCTGGGAACCTCCTATAAGACCCGTGATCCGGTAGGAGAAGAGGTATGGGCCCGTCTGCCAAATACGGCGATGTTAGCGCTTACCTCCACTGTGGTAGCCATCTTACTGGCACTTCCGTTAGGAATCATCGCGGCCATCAAGCAGAACACGCTGTTCGATGGCATCAGCATGTTCATATCCCTCCTGGGTATCTCAATGCCCGTATTCTGGATGGGCCTCCTGCTGATCCTGTTCTTCTCTGTAAAGCTGGGCTGGTTCCCGGTATCCGGAGCAGACCAGGGGATCAAGAGCCTTGTGCTGCCGTCCATCGCGTTAGGCTTCATGCACATGGCATCCATCGCCCGTACCACCAGAAGCTCCATGCTTGAGACGATCCGCCAGGACTACATCCGTACTGTGCGTGCAAAAGGCCTTCCGGAGAAGGAGGTCATCACCCGCCATGCCTTAAGGAATGCGCTGATCCCGACGACAACGGTCATCGGCCTCCAGATCGGAGGAATGTTAGGCGGTTCCGTACTGACCGAGAGCGTGTTCGCATGGCCGGGGATCGGCCGTTACATGATCCAGTCCATCCAGGGCCGTGACATCCCGTCGGTCATGGGCTGCATCATCATCTTTGCACTCAGCTTCGCGGTGATCAACCTGATCGTAGACCTGATCTACGGCTTCATCGATCCGCGAATCAAAGCACAGTATAAGTAAGGAGGGGAAGACAGTAATGAGCAATGCTTCTGCAAAAAATGTAAATGCACCTGCTGACATCAAGAAGAAGAGTCAGTTCGTAGAAGTCTGGAAGCGTCTCTGCCGGAACAAGACGGCAGTCCTCGGACTCGTGATCGTTGCACTGCTGACGCTGATGGCGATCCTTTCTCCGATCCTGATCGACTATGAAACGCAGGTGATCAAGACCAATTACAGTGAGGCCCTCCAGGCGCCCAGTGCAAACCACTGGTTCGGAACGGACGAGATGGGCCGTGACATCCTACTGCGTGTCATGTACGGTTCCACCGTTTCCCTTTCCATCGGAGTGGTGACCGTGGCAGTTTCCCTGACCGTGGGCCTGATCCTGGGAGCGGCAGCCGGATACTTCGGAGGAAAGACGGACATGATCATCATGCGTATCATGGACATCTTCCTTGCGATCCCCGGAACGCTGCTTGCGATCTGTATCGTGGCATCCCTTGGAAACTCCATCCCGAACCTTGTCATCGCGCAGGCGGTATCCTCGATCCCGACGTTCTCCCGTGTCGTGCGCGGAGCGGTCATCACAGCCCGTGACGCCGACTACGTGGAGGCAGCAAGGGCCATCGGGGCGAAGGATGCGACGATCATCTTCCATGAGGTGCTGCCCAACAGCCTTGCGCCGATCATCGTGCAGACGACCTTACAGGTGGCATCGGTGATCCTTTCCATCGCAGGCCTTTCCTTCATCGGACTGGGAATCCCGGCGCCGAGACCGGAGTGGGGCGCAATGCTCTCCGGAGCCCGTGCCTACATCCGTGACTACAGCTACATGTGCCTGTTCCCGGGCCTTGCAATCATGACCACGATCCTCTCACTCAACCTTCTGGGTGACGGACTTCGTGATGCACTTGATCCGAGACTGCGTTAAGGGGGTAGCAAGATGAGCGAAAATGTAAAAATCGAAAACAAGAAGACCGGGGGGAAGGACCTGACCGCAGAGATCAAGAACCTGGTGGTGGAATTCCGCACGGACTACGGAGTGGTGCAGGCATTAAACGGCCTGGACCTTGAGATCGGGAGAGGAAAGACCCTGGGCCTGGTAGGAGAGACGGGAGCCGGAAAGACGACGACGGGCCTGTCCCTGTTACGGCTGATCCCGGACCCGCCGGGAGTGATCGTGGACGGAAGCATCAAGCTGGACGGCCAGGACATCCTTTCCATGAGTGAAAAAGAGATGCAGGACATCCGGGGAAAGAAAGTAGCCATGATCTTCCAGGATCCCATGACCTCCTTAGACCCGGTCATGACGGTAGAGGAGCAGATCGCAGAGGTCATCAAGCTCCATGAAAAAGACGTGGACCCGATGCAGAAGGCCAGGGAGATGCTGGAGTTAGTAGGGATCCCCGGAAGCCGCGGAGGCGAGTACCCGCACCAGTTCTCCGGCGGAATGAAGCAGCGGGTGGTCATCGCCATGGCGCTTGCGTGCAACCCGGAGCTTCTGATCGCGGACGAGCCGACGACGGCCCTGGACGTGACGATCCAGGCGCAGGTGCTGGAGATGATGAAGGGCCTGCGTGACAAATACAACACCTCGATGTTAATGATCACCCATGACCTGGGGATCGTGGCCGAGATCTGTGACGAGGTATCGGTGGTATACGCAGGGCGTGTCATCGAGCACGGGACCCTGGAGGATATCTTCAAGAATACCCGCCACCCGTATACAGAGGGCCTGTTCAACTCCCTGCCGAACCTTGAGAACCGGCAGGCAGAGTTAAAGCCCATCAAGGGCCTGATGCCGGATCCCAGCAACCTGCCGAAGGGATGCGCGTTCTGCCCGAGATGCGAGTATGCGATGGAGATCTGCAAGACGCAGAAGCCGCCGAGGACGTACCGGAACGATACCCACTATGTGGAGTGCCACCTGTACAATAAAGACAACATCCATGAAGGGAAGGTGAACATTCGATGAGCCAGCCGCTGCTTGAAGTAAAAAACCTCAGAAAGTATTTCAAAACCCCGAAGGGGATGCTGCACGCCGTGGATGATGTCACCTTCACGATCGAAAAAGGAAAGACGTTGGGCGTGGTAGGCGAGTCCGGCTGCGGAAAGTCCACCACAGGCCGTGCGATCCTGCGTCTGATCGAGCCGACGGCCGGCGAGGTGCTGTTCGAGGGCCAGGATGTGGTGAAGCTGTCTGCGGAGGAGATGCGAAAGAAACGTACAGACATGCAGATCATCTTCCAGGACCCGTTCTCCAGCTTAAACCCGCGTAAGACCATCAGCCAGATCATCGCGGATCCGTTAAAGATCAACAAGATCATCACGGACAAGAACGAGCAGATGGACCGTGTGCGTGAGTTGATGGAGACGGTAGGCCTTGCAGACCGTCTGATCAACACATACCCCCACGAGCTGGACGGAGGCCGCCGCCAGAGGATCGGGATCGCGAGGGCACTGGCGTTAAACCCGAAGTTCATCGTGTGTGACGAGCCGGTATCCGCCCTGGACGTATCGATCCAGGCGCAGATCCTGAACCTGATGAAGCAGCTGCAGAACAAGATGGGTCTGACCTACATGTTCATCACCCATGACCTGTCCGTGGTAAACCATTTCTCGGACGACATCGCGGTTATGTATCTTGGAAAGCTGATCGAGAAGGCACCGTCAGAGGAGCTGTTTGCCCACCCGACGCACCCGTATACCCAGGCGCTGTTATCAGCGATCCCGATCCCGTCCCTGGACAACCGGAGGGAGAGGATCCTGTTAAAGGGAGAGATCACCTCGCCCATCGAGCCGCCGAAGGCATGCCGTTTTGCGAACCGGTGTCCGTATGCGACGGACCGCTGCCGCTCGGAGGAGCCGCAGCTTAAGGAGATCAGCCCGGGCCACTTCGTGTCCTGCTTCCTTACCGACTAGGCTTTATAAGGCCGGAACTCTTTTATGGGGGTTCCGGTCTTTTTTGAACTTTGCCGTTGCGTAAGGCTGGATTCCGTGCTATAATCAGTTCCAGATGTAAAAATATGATTCATAACAAGGGGAGCCTGTATACAGGCTGAGAGGAAATTGTGAATTTCGACCCATAACCTGATTTGGATAATGCCAACGTAGGGACATAAGCGTATGCCTGACTGACTGCCGTTATCCGGCGGTCTTTTTTTAATGGAAAAGGAGAAAATTTGTATGAAACAGACATCGGAAAGGCTGATGCCGGCTTTCTTCATTCTGGGCCTCCTGGTCCTCTGGGAGGGGGCGGTACGGATCTTTGGGATCCCCCTATATGTGCTGCCGTCGCCAGTCCAGGTGGCGGAAACCCTGGTACAGGAACTGCCTGTGCTGGCGCTGCATGCCCGGGTAACAGTGGCAGAAGCCCTGGCAGGCGTGGCCATTTCCCTGGTCCTGGCCCTGGCGCTGGGGGTCCTTATGGACTGCTTTCCAATGATCCGCCAGGGACTTTATCCGGTCCTGGTGGTGACACAGACGGTGCCCATGATCGTTCTGGCGCCAATTTTCATCATTTATATGGGCTTCGGCGCTGCTCCCAAGATCCTGACAGTGGTTTTAATGTGCTTTTTCCCGGTGGCGGTGAGCTTTTCCGATGGACTGAGCCAGGTGGATGCGGAATATGTGCATCTGGTCCGGTCCTACGGGGCAGGACAATGGAAAACCTATTGTCTGGTGAAGATCCCGGCGGCAGTGCCGGCGCTTCTTTCGGGACTTAAGGTGGCGGCCACATACAGCATCAGCGGAGCGGTGGTGGGAGAGTGGATCGGCTCCCAGGAAGGGCTGGGCTATTACCTTCTGCGGGTGAAAAACGGCTATATGCTGGATAAGGTGTTTGCCTGTGTGGCAGTGATCATTTTTTTAAGCCTGTGCATGAATGGACTCATCCGGCTGTACCAGTACCTGGGAATGCCGTATCTGAGAAAACAGCGGTAATATAGAACATAAAAACTGGAGGAGAAGACAATGAGAAAGATGAAAAGGAATCTTGCGGCTGCAGCGGCCTGTGCCCTGGCAGTATCCATGGTCCTGGGAGGCTGTGGAAAAAAAGGAGAAAGTGAGACAGCAGGGGGAGCTTCGGAAAAGGCGGAGCTGGAAGAGGTGACCGTGATCCTGGATTATGTGGCAAACACCAATCATACAGGCATGTATGTGGCCCTGGACCAGGGATATTATGAGGAAGAAGGACTGAAGGTGAATATTGTGGAACCGACAGAAGGGGCTACGGCTTCTCTGGTGGCTGTGGGAAAAGGCGATTTCGGGATCAGCTACCAGGAGGATGTGACCGTTGCCTTAACGTCCGAGGATCCGCTTCCCATTAAGGCCATCGCGGCAGTGATCCAGCATAATACCTCGGGCTTTGCGGCTTACAAAGATAAGGGGATCCATTCTCCAAAGGATTTTGAGGGGAAAACGTATGCAGGCTGGGGCGGCCCGGGAGAGGAAGCCGTATTAAAGGCGGTCATGACCCAGGCTGGAGCCGATTTTTCAAAGCTGAACCTGGTGATCTCCGATGGCTCTGGGTTTGAGGCCCTAAAGGATAAGGTGGATATCATGTGGTTCTACGAGGCGTGGGACAGTGTGAAATGTGAACTCAATGATTTCCCCATCAGCTATATGCCGGTACGGGATCTGGACGAGCGGCTGGATTATTATACGCCGGTGATCATTGCAGGGAATCAGGTCCTGGAGGAGAAGCCGGAGATGGTGAAGA
>NZ_DBGCJQ010000053.1:0-4239 GCF_048354975.1 Massilistercora timonensis
GACTCATATTCAATTATGGTAAATTCGTGGTAAAACACTTATTTTTTCAAGTGATGAACAGCCCTTAAATGCTGTATTTATGCGGATAATCGGATTTTCTATATCAAGTTTTTTACAAACTCAAAAAACGGATATAAGATATGTTGTTACTTATTCTGGGCAGGATAGAAACTGCTTATAATCCAGATAATCGTTCTTCAAAAAATATCTCCAGTTGCGAATGGATCTGCCCCCCAATCCTGTCGGTGTTCGGCCCATTTTTTGTGATATCCATCATGGCTAGATACAGCATTTTCAGAAGACTCTCATCTGAAGGGAATAACGTCTTAGATTTCGTGATCTTCCGCAGCTGCCGGTTAAATCCCTCGATGGTATTCGTGGTATAGATCAAGAGGCGGACCGCTTTGGGATACTCCCATATTTCTCCATGAATAGAAGCTCCGTAAGCGTTTTGCAATATGTATTATTCACTGCTTTTCCGCATTTTCCATAATTTCGGCACTAAATCAACTATCATATAAGCCGAGGCGCACATAAGCAATATGCTGGAATATATATCCTGGTCGGAAGCTATAAAGATCACTATTGCTGCGAACAAAAACATTTCACGGAAATTCCAATTTGTCATATTAGTTCTCTCCTTATCCATACGTAACAGCACGAGGCGCATTAAACTGGTGCTGTTTTTCTTTATCTCTTTTATAACATGTTGGAAGAGACACTGTCTACTCGTGTGCAGAGTTATAATGTATCATACACAATAAGTTCAATACATTCGATAGTGCACTTATTATAAGAGTAACGCCGATCACAATATTTAATCCTTCTTTGACGGCATGATATCCTAACAAAAAGAAGGTTGATAAATTCATGAAGAAGATAATAGTGATTGTGGATTTATATTGTTTATATTTTTCTTTTTTCCCCATCTTGTTTTTCCTTTCTATTTGATTATATACTGTATGTATAGATATACGCAATATTTTTTCTTGCTGCCTTTATAAAGATTATAAATGATCTCTTGAAAGGAGGCCCCCTATGAAACGTGATCAGAACTGGGATTCCATGAAGCCCACGGCGTTCAGCTATTCTTTTACGCCGAAACAATTCTACTATTTTCTGTTCAAGAAGCCCAAGTGTCCCCGGTGCGGGGAGAAGCTGATCCGCAGGAAAGAGGCGTTTTACACCAAGGGCAAGCTCCCCGGGACATTTACCAGGGAGCTGGCAAATGTGGACGACACGAAGGTGAAATACTACTATTATACCTACACCTGTCCCCGGTGCCAGGCGAAGTATACGCTGGATGAACTGGCCAGGTAGCGGGACGGGCCTGAATGCGACGAAACTTATGAAGGAGATGACACAGCTTTGAAGCGAAGTAAATACGAGATCGATATGTGCAACGGCTCCATCATGGACAAGCTGATCTCATTTTCCCTGCCCCTGATGGTATCTGGCATCCTGCAGCTGATGTTCAACGCGGTGGATATCATCGTTGTGGGGAGATTTACCGGAAGCGACGCCCTGGCGGCGGTGGGTTCCACCACCGCTCTTATCAACATTTTCACTAACCTGTTCATTGGCGTGTCCCTGGGGGCAAATGTGCTGGCGGCCCGGTACTATGCGGCGGGCCGGGACCGGGAGATGTCGGAGGCGGTACATACGGCCATTACCCTGGCGCTGATCAGCGGCGTGGCCATGGCATTTGCAGGAGCGGGGCTGTCCAGAGTGGCCCTGGAAATCATGGGGACGCCGGGAAATGTGATCGGCCAGGCGACCCTTTACATGCGGATCTATTTCCTGGGGATGCCTTTTTTCATGCTATATAACTACGGGGCGGCCATCCTCCGGGCGGTGGGGGACACCAAGCGGCCGCTGGCCTTTCTTCTGGTGGCGGGGCTTGCCAATGTAGGGCTTGACCTTCTCCTGGTGATCGTGATCCCTCTGGGGGTGGCGGGGGTTGCCATCGGGACTATCACCTCCCAGCTGATCTCCAGTATCCTGGTGCTCCGGTGCCTGTACCGGTCGGAGGGAAGCTACCAGATCCGGTTCTCCCGGCTGGGGATCAACCGGGAGCATATGAAGCGGATCTTCCAGGTGGGGATCCCGGCCGGGATCCAGAGCACGGTGATCAACCTGTCCAACGCCATGCTCCAGTCCTCGGTCAACTCTTTCGGATCTATTGCCATGGCCGGATACACGGCGGCCAACAATATCCTAAGCTTCCTCTATGTGGCGGTGAACGCGGTAACCCAGGCCTGCATGAGCTTCACCAGCCAGAATTACAGCGTAGGGAAGCAAAAGCGGATGGACCGGGTGCTGCTCAACTGCGGGATCCTGTCGGTGGGAGTCTCGCTGGTGCTGGGCGTGGGCGCCTATGTATTCGGCGCTCAGGTGCTGGGGATCTATACGGCGGAGCCGGAGGTGATCCAGTGCGGCATGGAGATCCTGTCCATCACCACGGTGCCTTATTTCCTGTGCGGGATCATGGATCTCTTGCCGGGAGCCCTGCGGGGGATGGGACATTCTGCGGTTCCCATGGTGCTGTCTGTGATCGGCACGGTGGTCACCAGGATCATCTGGATCTACGGGTTCTTCCCAAGCCACCGGTCCTTGTATTTCCTGTTTATTTCTTATCCCGGCTCCTGGATCATCACCATCCTTATGCAGGGGATCTGCTTCTGGTTTGTAAGGAAACAGTGTATTCGGAGACTGGGGATACTGCGGCAGGAAGCATAATAGAGAGAAATCAGTGTGGAGGATAAGGGGATTTGACTATGACACCAAAGATCGGAATTATTGAAGACGACAGCGCCCTGCGGGAGGGGCTTGCTCTGGCTTTTGAGCTGGAGGGTTACGAGACGGCGGCTGCGGGGACCATGACGGAGGGAAGGCGGCTTCTGGAGGCAGGAGGGCTTGCCCTTCTCATTCTGGACTGCAACCTGCCGGACGGCAGCGGATTTGATCTGGTGCGGCGGCTGCGCGCTTCTTCCAGGCTTCCGGTGCTGATGCTGACGGCCCGCGATTCGGAGATGGACGAGGTGAAGGGGCTGGAGCTGGGGGTGGACGACTTTATGAGGAAGCCTTTCTCCCTGGCGGTGCTGCAGGCCCGGGTGCGGAAGATCTTAAGGCGTCAGGAGGAACCGGCTCTTCTTTCTTCCGGGGACATTACGGTGGACCTGGGGAAGGGAGAGGTGAGAAAGCAGGGGGAGCTTCTGGCGTTGAGCGGTACGGAGCAGCGGCTGCTTCTCTGTTTCCTGGAACATCCGGGACAGCTTCTCACCAAGGGGCAGCTTCTGGAGCGGATCTGGGATTGCGAAGGCAGCTATGTGGATGAAAATACGCTGGCGGTAGCCATCCGGCGGCTGCGGGTGAAGATCGAGGAGGATCCGGGGGAACCCAGGAGGATCCGGACGGTTCACAGCCAGGGATATCTCTGGCAGGCGTGACGGCCACAGAAAAGACAGGAGAGTATGGAATGGGTGAAATGTGGATGCTGGGGATCGCAAGTCTCCTTGTGGCGGCGGCCTTTGGGGGATTTGTGTATTTCCGGCGGCGGTATTTTCAGCTTTATCAGAGGGTACAGCTTCTGCAGCAGAAGATGCTGGCGGGGGAAGACATTTCCCAGGCGGCGGACCGGGAAGGGGCGGAAGATGTGATCCGGGACGGATTTGTGCGGATCCAGAAGCGGTATGGCCGGGAGGCGGAGGAAGCCGGGAAGGACCGGGAGGCCCTGAAGGGGCTGATCCAGGATCTGTCCCATCAGCTTAGGACGCCTCTTGCCAATATCCGGCTCTATCAGGAGCTTCTGGGGAAGACGGAGCTGGAGCCGGAACAGCGGGCAAGGGCCCGGAGGCGGCTGGAAGAGGAGACGGACAAGCTGGAGTGGCTTCTTGAGGCCCTCTTTAAGATGGTGGATCTGGAGCGGGGCAGAGGGAATCTGGAGATCCTTCCTGCCGGGATCGGCCACACGGTGCGGCAAGCGGCGGAAGCGGTCCGGGAAAGAGCCAGGGCCCGGGGGATCAAGATCCGGTTTGCGGGGTCTTTTGACCTGTGTCTCAACCACGATCCCAGATGGACCCAGGAGGTGTTCTTTAATCTTCTGGAAAATGCGGTGAAATATAGCCCTGAAGGGTCGACTGTCACCATTTCCTGTGAGGCCTTCGAGACCTACGGGGCGGTCCATATCCGGGATGAGGGCCCGGGGATCCCGGGGGAGGAGATTCCCAGGATCTTCCG
>NZ_DBGCJQ010000054.1:0-51201 GCF_048354975.1 Massilistercora timonensis
GGCCAAGAATCCGGATCTGGTGAACCAGGCAACCATGGACCAGAGTAAGATCAGTGATCTCTACCAGCAGCTGATGGGAGAGATCCTGCAGGTGACTACCATCGTGGAAGGAGTGGCGGCCCTGGTGACCATCCCTGTGCTTCTTGTGATGTTCCACAAGGACCGGCTGCGGGAGCGGATGGCAGGCATCGTGCCCAATAAGAAAGCGCCTCTGTGGAAATATTTTGCCCTGATCCTGATGGTGCTGGGGATCTCCCTAGGATTTAACAACCTGGTGCTGATCGGCAACCTGTCCAGCTATGACGCAGCCTATGAGCAGACCATATCTCTGCTTTACGCGGCTCCCTTTGCGGCGCAGATCATCTGCCTTGGGGTTCTGGTCCCCATGTGCGAGGAACTTGTCTTCCGGGGCCTGATGTTCAAGCGGCTGCGGGAGCGGGCTCCCTTCTGGCAGGCAGCGCTTTATGCTTCCGCCGTATTTGCCTTCCTTCATATGAACATGATCCAGATGATCTACGGTTTCCTGCTGGGAATGGTATTCTGTTACATCTATGAGAAATATGGTTCCGTGAAGGCGCCGGTGGCGGCCCATATCGCGGTGAACCTTCTGTCTGTGTTCGCCACTCAGTTCCACCTCTTTGACTGGCTGCTCCAGGAACCCATGCGGGCAGGGGTGATCACGGTGGTCTGCGCGGCGGTGGCTTCTTCCATGTATCTGTTTATCCAGCGGATCGAGGAGAAGCCGGATCTGCCGGATGCGGGAGAAGGATCGGCGGCGCGGGTGTAAGCGTATGCCCAGTTCAGCCGCGCCTATTCGCAAAACCCGCCCCTTGCGGGGCTCTACTGCGGCATACGCCGCTGTTTTGCTCATAAGACGGCGCTCACTCAATACAGCTGCCTGGTCAGAAACTCATGCGAGCATGGTTTCTTTCCCGACAGCTGTATTGCTGAACTGGGGGGGATATGTTACAAATTTATTAAAAAATGTTGCAAAAGTGTTGGGGATGGGATATAATCTATTCAATATAAGGTTTTATTGTTAATATTTATGTCAATTTTTTGTAAAAGGATGATGATAATGAGGAAATTTGGGATAAGACTTCTGGCGGCGGTTGCGGCAAGTTCTCTGATCGCTACGCCGGTTTTCGCGGCACCATCCGTAAGTGATCTGAAAGACGATAAGGCGGCAGTCCAGACTGAGGTGAATTCTCTGAAGGATCAGCTGGCGGCTACCATGGAGAAGCTGGATGAACTGGAGACGGATCTGATCGCGAAGGGCGAGGAGATTACCCAGGCAGAGGAAGATCTTAAGAAAGCTGAAGAAAAAGAGAAGCAGCAGTACGAAGACATGAAGCTTCGTATTAAATATATGTATGAGCAGGGCGATGTCAGCATGCTGGAGACGCTGGTGACCGCCGACAACTTTACTGATTTTGTAAACAACGCAGAGTATGTCCAGAATGTTTATTCTTATGACAGAGAGAAGCTGGACGAATATGTGGCTACCAAGAAGGAAGTAGAGACTCTTAAGACAACGCTGGAAGAAGAGCAGAAGAGCATGGAGTCCATGCAGTCTGAGTATGAGGAGCAGGAGCAGTCTCTGAACGCTACCATCGAGGAGAAGCAGGGCGAGATCGAGGATCTGGATGCACAGATCCAGGAGGCAGCCGAGGCTGCGGCCGCAGCGAGAAGACGGCAGCAGGCTCAGGAGCAGAATAACGGCGGAAACGGTGGCAACGGCGGCAACGGAGGCGGCAACGGTTCCGGAAACAGTTCCAGCAGCAATTATGTAGGCAAAGGTGATACCGCTGTAGCTCAGAAGATTGTCAGCGCAGCTTACTCTCAGCTGGGAGTTCCCTATAAATGGGGCGGCTCTACACCGGGCAAGGGACTTGACTGTTCCGGACTTGTGCAGTACTGTCACAGAGTGGCG
The DNA here is from genome assembly GCF_048354975.1 of Massilistercora timonensis. Lineage (NCBI taxonomy): Bacteria > Bacillati > Bacillota > Clostridia > Eubacteriales > Massilistercora > Massilistercora timonensis. Next base: position 1,934 of record NZ_DBGCJQ010000054.1, read on the forward strand.
GGCATCAGCGTGGGACGTACCTCGGGAGCCCAGGGCGGCGGCGGCCAGGCGGTCAGCAGCCCCAAACCGGGTGACGTGGTATGTTACTCCGGCCATGTAGGGATCTATATCGGCGGCGGCCAGATGATCCATGCGCCCAAGCCGGGTGATGTGGTAAAGGTTGCATCCGTATATGGTTCACCCTGGTACAGACGTTATTGGTAAAAAATAATAAAGTTTGAGTGGAAATCCCCGGTTTTTACCGGGGATTTTTGGTAATTTGTTAAAAAACATTGAAATATGTTACAAAATGTTGTATTCTAAACACAAGTATGCGGGGGCGTATGAGTAAAGTACAATTAATAAGGATGGGTGAGGATTTATGAAGAGACGTTTGATCAGAACACTCATCACGGGTACTGTGGTGAGTTCTTTGATTGTAGCGCCTGTTTATGCGGCGCCTCAGGATGAAGTGAAATCACTGGAGAGTCAGAAGAGCCAGGCGGAAGCCCAGGCTGCCAGCGTGAACCAGGATCTGGTGGATCTCCTGGTGGAGTATGAAGCGCTCCAGCAGGATATGAAGAACCAGGAGAAGAAGATCGACCAGGCAGGGAAAGATCTGGAAGATGCAGAAGAGAAAGAAAAGCAGCAGTATGAAGATATGAAGCTGCGGATCAAATATATGTATGAGAACGGAGAGGGCTCTTTTATCTCTGTTCTGGTTTCCGCAACGGATTTTACCGATTTTGTCAACAAAGCGGAATATGTGCAGAAGGTCAACAAATATGACCGGGATATGCTGGATGAATACGTGGCTACGAAGAATGAGATCAAGGATCTGAAGCTGGATCTGGAAGCCGGACAGGGAGATATGGAAGTGATGGCTCAGGATATGGAGAGTCAGAAGACCAACCTGCAGAGCACCCTGACCCAGATGGAGGAGCAGATCGCAGACTTTGACACCCAGCTTGCTGCAGCCAAAGAGGAAGCGGCTGCACAGCTGCAGGAGATGGGCAATGGGAACGACGGCGATACTTCGGCGGCGGACGATGTGATCCAGTCGGTGGCGGAGAATAACGGCGACGGAGATTCCGACAGCAGTTCTTCCAACGACAAGCCTTCCAATAATAAGCCGTCTAACAGCAAGCCCTCCGGCAATGCCAGCAGCAAGCCTTCCGGCGGAAGCTCTTCTTCTTCCAAACCGAGCAATGCTTCCCTGGGACAGCAGATCGCCAACAAGGGATGTGAATACATAGGAAATAAATATGTGTACGGCGGGAACAGCCTGACCAACGGTATCGACTGTTCCGGATTTGTACAGCAGATCCATGCCAAGTTCGGGATCTCTACTCCCAGAACATCCAGCGCCATCCGCAGCGGCGGGAAAGCCGTTGCTTACGCGGACCGGATGCCGGGAGACGTGATCTGTTACAGCGGCCACGTGGCCATCTATATCGGCAATAATACCATCGTGCATGCTTCCAATGAAAAGCCTTATCCGGCGGGAGGCATCAAGACTTCTTCCATCGGTTACCGGACTGTACTGGCGGTAAGAAGATACTGGTAGAAACAGAATGAGATGAATCCTTACAAAACCCTTGCAATCGCAAGGGTTTTGTGCTATTATACAAAAGTCGCAAAAAAACACGCCTGTCTTTGCCCAAGACGGTGCCGATGGCAGAAAAGCCGCGGTTTCAAGGGTTTACGGACATGCGGAAGAAAAAACCAAAATGGAGGAAAGAAACATGAGTGTTATTTCAATGAAGCAGCTTTTAGAAGCAGGTGTTCACTTCGGACACCAGACCAGAAGATGGAACCCCAAGATGGCTCCGTACATTTACACGGAGAGAAACGGGATCTACATCATCGATCTGCAGAAGTCTGTAGGCAAAGTTGACGAGGCTTACCAGGCAGTTGCCGACATCGCGGCAGCGGGCGGAACCATCCTTTTCGTAGGAACCAAGAAGCAGGCCCAGGACGCGATCCAGACAGAAGCAGAGCGCTGCGGAATGTTCTATGTAAATGAGAGATGGCTGGGCGGAATGCTCACCAACTTCAAGACCATCAAGAGCCGGATCGGACGTCTCAAAGAGATCGAGAGAATGGCTGAGGACGGAACCTTTGATGTTCTGCCGAAGAAGGAAGTGATCCAGCTGAAGAAAGAGTGGGAGAAGCTGGAGAAGAACCTTGGCGGTATCAAAGAGATGAAGAGACTTCCGGACGCGATTTTCGTAGTTGACCCGAAGAAGGAGAGAATCTGTGTTCAGGAAGCTCATATCCTTGGAATCCCGCTGATCGGTATCGCTGATACCAACTGTGATCCGGAGGAACTGGATTATGTGATCCCGGGCAACGATGACGCGATCCGTGCAGTAAAACTGATCGTTTCCAAGATGGCGGACGCAGTGGTAGAGGCTAATCAGGGAATGACCGGCGCAGACGAGGAAGTTTACGGCGAGGAGACTGCCGAGAAAGCAGCAGAGGCTGAGGCTTCTGAAGCTGTCGAGACAGAAGAGTAAAAGGAAATTTGGAGGAGAAGGATCATGGCAGTTACAGCTAGTATGGTAAAAGAGTTAAGAGAGATGACCGGCGCGGGCATGATGGACTGCAAGAAGGCTCTGAGCGAGACTGACGGCAACATGGACGCGGCTATCGAATATCTGAGAAAGAACGGCCAGGCAAAGGCAGAGAAGAAGGCCGGACGTATCGCGGCAGAAGGTATCGTAATGGCAGAAGTCAAAGACGACAAGACCGCAGCGATCGTAGAAGTAAACTCTGAGACAGACTTCGTGGCAAAGAATGCTGATTTCCAGGCATTTGTTAAGGATGTAGTAGCTCAGGCGATGACATCTGACGCAAAAGACATGGATGCGTTCCTGGCTGAGAGCTGGAATGCAGAAGCAGGCAAGACTGTTCAGGAAGCTCTGACCGAGAAGATCGCAGTGATCGGCGAGAAGCTGAGCATCCGCAGATTTGAGAAGATCGTATCTGACGGCTGCATCGTATCTTATATCCACGGCGGCGGAAGGATCGGCGTTCTGGTAGAGGCTGAGACTGACGTAGTGAACGACGAGATCAGAACCTGCCTGAAGAACGTGGCAATGCAGGTTGCAGCAATGTATCCCAAGTATGTATCCCGCGAGGAAGTACCGGAGGATTACATTGAGCACGAGAAAGAGATCCTGATGGCTCAGGCCAAGAAGGAAAACGAAGAGAGCAGCAAGCCGAAGCCGGACAACATCATCGAGAAGATGCTGGTTGGCCGTCTCAACAAAGAGCTGAAAGAGATCTGCCTGCTGGATCAGGTTTATGTACAGGACAGCGACCTGACCGTTGGCAAATATGTAGAGAAGGTAGCCAAAGAGACCGGCGCCAAGCTGTCTCTTAAGAAATTCGTCCGCTATGAGACCGGCGAGGGCCTGGAGAAGAAGAACGAGGACTTCGCGGCTGAGGTTGCGGCGCAGATGGCTGGAAACTAGGCGAATCAAGTCCACAGGACGAAGATGAACCGTAGAATAAGCGCGACAGAAAACGAAGAAGAACCTTATCCGTGAGTCTATACGGATAAGGTTCTTTTATTTCACACCCCGGATGCGGGGACACAGAACGAAAGAGAAAAAGTTATGGAAATATTTTCAATGGTCCTGGCTCTTTTGAGCGGCGTAGCCATGTTCCTCTATGGCATGCTTCTGATGGGAGACGGACTGAAGATGGTGGCCGGTGACAAGCTGGAAACATTTTTGTATAAGATGACCAATACACCCTTGAAGGGGGTTGCCCTGGGGGCGGGGGTGACCTGCGTGATCCAGTCCTCCTCCGCCACGACGGTGATGGTGATCGGTTTCGTCAATTCCATGATGATGAAGCTGCGGCAGGCCATCAGTATCATTATGGGAGCCAATATCGGGACAAGTATCACAGGATGGATCCTGTGTCTTTCCTATATCGAGGGTTCCGGAGGATGGGCGACGATCCTGTCCACGGCGACCATCTCGGCCATCGTGGCGGTTGTGGGTATTGTGCTGCGGATGTTCGGCAAGCGACCCGTCTATCGGAATATCGGCAATATCATGCTGGGATTCGCCATCCTGATGATGGGGATGCAGACCATGAGCGGGGCGGTGGAGCCTCTGCGGGAAAATGAATTTTTTGTCAGCATGCTTACCATGTTCTCCAATCCTCTGATGGGAATCCTGGTGGGGATCGCATTTACCGCAGTGCTGCAGAGCGCGTCGGCGGCGGTAGGTGTGCTGCAGGCCTTGTCTGTGACCGGGATTCTGACCTTTGCCAGCGCATTTCCCATTGTGCTGGGAATCGGCGTGGGAGCGGCCTGCCCGGTGCTGATCTCCTCGATCGGCGCCAATAAGAACGGGAAGCGGACGGCTCTTATCTATCTTCTCAACGACCTGTTTGGGATGATCTTCTGGGGGATCGTCTTTTATGCTGCCAATGGATTCCTGCACTTTGGGTTTATGGACCGGATCATGACGCCGGTATCAGTGGCATTTATCAACACCATTTTCCGTGTGGCCACGGTGTGCGTGCTGTTCCCGTTTATCCCCAAGCTGGAGAAACTGGTCTGCATGCTGGTGAAGGATTCGAAGGAAGAGATGGAAGAAGAGGCGGATCTGGAGCTTCTGGAGGAGCGTCTGGTAGTTTATCCGGCGCTTGCCATGGGCCAGTGCCAGCGCGTTATATCCGGAATGGCCAAGAAGGTGCGTAAAAATGTAAACCGGGCCATGAATCTTCTGAATGAGTACGACCAGGACCGCTTTGAGAAAGTGCTGCGCAAGGAAGACCTGATCGATAAATATGAGACCCGGCTGGGGGCCTATCTTATGCGGCTGACGAAGAAAGAGCTGACTACGGCCCAGTCCCGGCGGATGTCCCTTTATCTTAGTACCATCAGCGACTTTGAGAGGATCGGGGACCATGCGTCTTATATTGCGCATTTGTCCAATGAGATGCAGGAAAGCAGGCTGACCTTCTCGGAAGAAGCTATGGATGAGCTGAACGTGGTAATGGGGGCCGTGCGGGAGGTTATGAACATCACTGCCAAAGCATTTACAGAAGAAGATCAGAATGAGGGCGCCAAGGTATCGCCTCTGGGCGTGGTGATCACCAACCTGTGCGACGAACTGAAGCACAACCATGTGATCCGGCTGGGAAGCGGAGCCTGCGGCCTGGAAGAAGGCACGGTCTTCAATGATATCCTGAACAGTTTCACCCGTATCGCAGCCCACTGTGCCAGCATTGTGTCGGCTATGGAGAAAAGCGGGGAGGACGGAGAGGATATCCATATCCACGATTCCAGGGTTTACGCCGGAGAAGGCATGGAATACTATTCTTATTTTACAAAATACAGCCAGAAATATGATCTGGGAAATGAGAGCAGCCATGGAAAGAGCATGGAGGCGGAGGAGACGGAATAAAGGGAGAAAAAAGCCACGCATAGTGGCTTTTTTTTGTTGAAAATTTAACGGTCTTTTGTTGAATATACTGAAAAATAGGTCTATAATGGACAATAGAATATACCAGCCATTAACATGTCAATAAGCACCCCTGTAAAAATTTGGAGGGGAGGGGGTAAAAAGGAATGAGCGAGAGAATGAGACCAGAAGCCGGAAAGCGCAGCACAAAGAGTCTGACACCCAAATACAGACATAAACAGCCAGAGCTTCTGGATGGTCCGTCGATCCGGGAACATATTACATGGTGCCTGGAGCAGATGTCGGAAAAAGATCTCTGCGCTGTATTTATGATCGAATTTGACGATACGTATAATGCGAAGGAGAAACTGGGACAGAAGGAGAAAGCGCATCTGGCGCATTGTGCCGGACAGCGGCTTTCGGCCTTTTTTAAGGCCTCGGATCTTGTGAGCCGGATCGGAGAAAAGGAATTTCTGGCTTTTATGTCAGGAAGATTTTCTGTAAAGGATGCAACTGAAAAGGCCAGGGAGATCTGTGAAGGAGTCCGGTTTGAAACGGGAGAAAAGTCAGAGGTTTGTGTAACTGCCTGTGTGGGGGCCTATGTGGCTTCCGGTGATGAGATAACATTTGAGAAATTGTTTGGCCAGGCGGCCGCGGCTCTTTATGAAGCGAAGAATAATGGCAGGGGGAGTTCCTGTGTATTTACGGATCAATCGGAAGCTGGCGCCAGTGATAGGGCAGGGGGGCGGCATAAGAGCGAGCCGATCTCTCTGGATACGCTGCTGAAATATCTGGACGGGGGCGTCAGTCTTCTGGAGGTTGGACCGGAGATCAAAGTGATCTATGCGAACCAGGGTTTTTATCATATGCTGGGGATCGAACCGGAGAAGTTATCTCTGCCCTGTGATCTGGATCAGGTGGTAATTCATCCGGACTATAGGGAGGATTATATCCGGATGATCCGGGAGGGCGCACAGAAGGAAGAGCCCTCCGATCACGTTCACCGGGCGTCAGGCGATGGAAAACACTGGCGCTGGCGTCATGTTCGTCTGACAAAAGTGGCATATCCCGGAAGTCTGTATCCTGTTATGCTGGAAATATCCACCGATATTTCAGAAGTGATCGAGAAAGACAGGCAGCTTCAGGAGAGCAACGAAAGACTGCGGGTCGCCTTCCGGCAGATGCCGCATATCCTGTGGGAGGTGGATCTGGGAACCCGGACATTTAACACCTATAATGTGGAAAAACAATGTTGTCTGGAGGAGACCGGGATTGAAGATTTTCCATGGTCTTTTTTGGACCAGGGGATCATTCATACGGATTCTGCCGCGGATTTTCGTGATTTCGCAGAGAATCTGCTGGCAGGGAAGGCCGCGGGGAGCGGGAATTTCATCATACGGGACAGAGTCAACAACTGTTATGGATGGGTGTCCCTTTCCTACCGTATGACCTACGACCGGGACGGGCTTCCGGTGAAGGCGATCGGCGTGCAGTCAAAGCTTCCCAGCATGGCGGGACTTGGAAGCGATGCGATCCAGAGGCGCCCGCTGCCGGAAGCGGTATTTGGAAGTCTTCTGCTTAGGATGAAGGTCAATCTTACCGCGGACTCTATGGATGAAGTCTGGATCGGCGGGATCGATCAAACGGCGTGGACGTGGGGAAAGACCTATTCAGAACTTTTACATGCCGGTCAGATCCAGATGTTTACCAAAACCAAGGAAGAGGAGTTTGGGAAACAGTTTGACCGGGAGAATCTGCTGGCGGCGTATGACCGGGGAGAATACTGGTCGAGAACAGATTATCAGAGGGTGGATGAAGGCGGAAATATCCGCTGGATGTCGGCATCCGTTAACCTTGTGAAAGATTCCAAGACAGAAGATATTCGGATGTACGCCTGTCTGTGTGATATGCAGAAGCGGCACGACTGGGAGAAGATGGCGGAAGAGCCGGTGAAAAGGGATCCGGTAAGCGGGCTCTATGCCGAAGAGACTTTTGCCAGGATCGTGGAGAAGCTGCTCCAGGGAGGCGGGCAGGGGAACTGTGCGCTGACGATGATCCGTATGATCGGAGAGCCGTGGAATGACGAAGAGAAGAACAGAGATCTCCGGCAGTTTGTGGCAGCGGCTTTGTCCCTGGCTCTTGGAGCCGACTGTATCCTGGGGCAGTACCGGCAGGATTCCATGATGGTCTTCTTCCCTCAGATCGGGACGAAGTTTGATGGGAAGCGAAGAATCGAAGATGCTTTTGCTTATCTGCGGATCTCCATGCCAAATATTATCGACATTGTGGCCACGCGTTTTGTGGCAGGAACCGTGGCGGGCCAGATGAATGAAGTGGATTACGAGATTTTGAGGCTTAAGGCCGGATATCTGTGTGAGGTCTGGAAGGATGTGGCGGTGGATACCGTGGTATTTCCCGGCAAAGATGAAGACTGGAGCTGGGTGGGGCTGCGCAGGGAGAACAAAGAGGAAGAGATCCAGGTGCAGAAAGAAAAACCAGAGCGCCCACTTACGAAAGAAGAGCAGAATACTGCCTTCCACTGTGTGACCGATATGCTGACGGCGGGAACCATGGAGGCGTCCATTTTAAGCGCGCTTTCTTCCATTGGGGAATATTATCAGGCTTCCAGAGTGTATTTCCTGGTACTGGGAGAAGATGAACAGACACTGACAATGGCTCATGAGTGGACCAGTGATTCCAAGCAGAGTATCCGTAATATTATGTCCGGGATGAAGGTAAATGACATCCCACTGTTGAAAAGATGCCTGAAAGAGGGAAAAGCTATCTCCACAGACACGCCGAATCTGGCATCGGAAGAAGGCGGCGTCAACAGGCGGTGGCATTTCATCGCGTTCCCGATCAGGCGGGATGAAGAGACACAAGGGTTCCTCTGTGTGGAGAATCCTCAGAAACTGCATGGGGATGTTACCCTTCTGGAGACCCTGGTGCCCTATATCCAGAATGAAGAGCGGCGGTTCCAGCTTCAGAAAGAGCGGGCGGCGATCCCGGATCACGATACCCTTACCAGTCTGCCCAATCTGAGTTCTTATCTGGATGTGATCTATTCCCTGAATTCAGATTCTTATACTTCCATGGGGGCGGTGGCTATGGATGTGCCGTATTTTACAGATCTTAACAACCGGTTTGGATTTGAATACGGCAAGAGGCTTCTTTTGTATTTGTCTGAGATGCTGGCGAAGATCTTCGGAAGAGCTTATATCTTCCGAACCTGGGATACGGAATTTGTGGTGCTTTTCCCCAATACCACCCAGGAAGTGTTCGGAGCCCGCTGCAACAGACTGCGGACTGTGATCCAGCGCAGATATCCGAGAAAAGTGCGGATGGGTTATGTCTGGGCTGAAGGGATCTTTTCCGCCAGCAATATGGTGCGGGAAGCCCAGAAGATCATGATAAACGACAAGAATGGGCTGGAAGCCGATGACTGGACGGCAAATGCGGACGAGGGGCTTACCCTGGAGGATCAGGAGTATGCCAATACCCGGTTCGTTCCCTATTTCCAGCCGAAGATCGATATGAGAAGCGGCCAGATGACCGGCGCGGAAGCGCTGGCAAGAGGGGTGGACCCGGATGGAACGATCCTTGTGCCGGCCCAGTTTATCGAGGAACTGGAACATACGGGTTCTGTGCGGGAACTGGATCTTTTCATGCTGGAAGCGGTGATGAAGCAGCTGAGCGACTGGAAGGGAAGAGGCATTCCTCTGCCGAAAGTTTCCATCAATATATCCCGGATTACCTTGTTTAATCCCACGGCGCTGGCTTCCGTACTGGCGATCCAGAGCCGCTATCCGGAGATCCCGGCAGATCAGATCGAACTGGAGATCACAGAGACGGCCGGAGATATGGAGAATGCCACCCTGGCACAGATCGTGCGGGATTTCGAACACTGTGGGATCCTGTTTGAACTGGACGATTTTGGTACAGGATATGCCAATATGTCGGTACTCAGCAATATCCAGTTCAGCACCGTGAAATTGGACCGCAGTCTGGTGAACGATCTTCCCGGAAATGAGATCAGTGGGATGCTGGTGCAGAACATTACGGAGATCTGTAAGAATTTCCATATGAAATGTGTGGCGGAAGGAGTAGAGACCGTTCAGCAAAGAGACGCGCTTCTGGCCGCGGGCTGTATCTACGGACAGGGGTATTATTATGCCAGACCTCTGTCGTCCCAGGAATTTGAAAAGCAATATTTGAGTTAGAGAAAAGTAAGGAAAATGCGGAGGAGGTATTGTAAGATGTCGGAAGAAAACAGGATGGAATATACCCCGGAGACAGAACAGCAATCCCCGCTTGTGGTGGGGATCGGCGCTTCTGCCGGAGGGCTGGAGGCGCTTCAGCAGTTTTTCCAGCATATGCCGGGAAACAGCGGGATGAGTTTCGTTGTGATCCAGCATTTGTCTCCGGATTATAAGAGCCTGATGGCGGATATCCTGGGGAAACATACGGAAATGATGGTGATCCAGGCAGAAAACGAGATGGAAGTCCAGGAAAATACGGTATATCTGATCCCGCCCAAGAAAAATCTGATCCTGCGGCAGGGAAAGCTGATGCTGGTAGATTATGTCCAGGGGACCCTGAATCACCCCATCGATATATTTTTCGCGTCGCTGGCCGTGGAGAAGAAGGAGAAAGCCATCGCAGTGGTGCTGTCAGGAACGGGTTCAGACGGGACCAGCGGGATCAAGGCGGTGAAGGAAAACGGCGGGCTGGTTATCATTCAGCGCCCGGAGACGGCGAAGTTCGACGGGATGCCAAGAAGCGCCATCAATACCGGGCTTGCGGACTTTGTCCTCTCTCCGGAAGAGATCGTAGATGAGATCCTGAACTTCTCCAATTATCCTACGTTGCTTCAGCCTCAGGAGCAGGAAGAGTTTTTCACAGACGAGGAAACATTTCCCAGGATCTACGCCATCCTGAAGAAGGCAAGCGGGATTGACTTCACCAATTATAAGCGGACTACGGTGCTGCGGCGGATCGAACGCCGGATGGTGGTCACCCACAGCCAGAATCTCCAGGGTTATGTGAATCTTCTGGAACATCAGATCGAAGAGGCAGATATCCTGGTGAAGGAAATCCTGATCGGAGTGACGAATTTCTTCCGGGATCCGGAATATTTTGAGAAATTAAAATCCACAGTGATCTATGAAATCGTAGAGCGGGCAGAAGAAAAAGAGCCTATCCGTGTCTGGAGCGCGGGCTGTTCCACAGGGGAGGAGGCATATTCTCTGGCGATCCTGTTCCGGGAGGTACTGGAGGAGCTGAATGTACACCGGGATATCAAGATCTTTGCCACAGATGTGGATACCAAGGCCATTGAACAGGCAGGAAAGGGCATCTATACAGAGAGTATCCTGGATGATGTTTCCAGCGAGCGTCTGGCCCGGTTTTTTACCAAGAAAAACGATCAGTATATGATCTCCAAGGAGATCCGCCGGATGATCATCTTTGCTCCCCATAATATGCTTTCAGATCCGCCGTTTGGCAAGCTGGATCTGATCAGCTGCCGGAATGTGATGATCTATTTCCAGCCGGTACTGCAAAGATCGTTGTTTGGGATTTTCCATTCCGCACTGAAGAACGGAGGCTATCTGTTCCTTGGCAAGAGCGAGACGGCAGGCGAATATGTGAATGTGTTCACGCCAGTCTGCAATTTGGAGAAAATCTATGTTCACAAAGGAGAAGGAAAGGTGGATGAGTTTTTACCGCCTGCTTTCCACATTCCCAACGTACAGACAGTCCTGCCCAGGACTGCCAGCGCGGCGGACCGGGAAGCAGTAGATTATACACTGGAGAATACATATGTGCATTTCCTGGAGCAGTTCCTCCCGGCGACGGTTGTGGTCAACGAGGGGAACCAGGTGATCCATTTCTTTGGAGATTATCAGGAGTATCTGGCTATCGCGCCGGGGAAAGCGACCTTTAATTTCTTCAGTATGGTCAATAAGGATATCAGTCTTGTGGCATCCACTGCGCTGAACCGGTGCAGGTCTGAGCATGTTGCAGTTACTTACACCGGCATTACGGTAGATTGTGTCTCCGGCCGCAGGACCATTGATCTGACAGTCAGCCCGATTTCCGGAAGGGACAGGGAGGACACCGGGCTGATCGCGGTACTGTTTAACGAGAATCGTGAGATCGAGCTGCAGGGAGTGACTGAGAAATATGACGTGGATACTACGGCGGCCAGAAGGATCGCAGATCTGGAGCAGGAGCTTCATGAGTCACAGAACGACCTGAAATCCACCATCGGAGAACTGGAGACGGTCAATGAAGAGCTGCAGGCAGCTAACGAGGAACTGCTGACAGCCAATGAGGAGCTTCAGAGTTCCAATGAGGAGCTGCAGTCGGTAAACGAAGAATTATACACAGTGAATACAGAGTATCAGCAGAAGCTGGATGAACTGACGATGCTGACTAACGATTTGTCCAACTTCCTGTCCTCCACGATGATCGGGATCCTGTTTGTGGACAGCAATCTGAATATCCGGAAATTTACTGAATATGTGGGGAGAGAGTTCCAGTTGATGGAGCATGATGTGGGACGTTCCTTCCAGATCTTTGCCCACAGCTTCCCGGAGGAAGACATCATCAAAGACGCGAAAGACGTACTGAAGAACCTGGTACCTATTGACCGGGAGGTGACAGCCATGAATGGGCGCTACTATACCTTGCGTATTGCGCCTTACCGGACCACGGAAAACAGCATCCGGGGGCTGGTTATCACCATCATCGACAGTCTGGGTGTGGGATCCGAAGCAAAATAGAGCAGACGAAAAAGAGAGTCCTCTGGCAATCGGCGCCAGAGGACTTTTTTATGCCCAAAAGGCATGGAAAGATATGTAAAAAAAGTATTTGAATTTATTCTGACATTGTGTCAAAATAGGGACGTAAAAAATTGACACGGTGTCAGAATATTTTTTTCGGGAGGGATTTATGATGAAACGATTGGTAACGTATTTTTCTGCAAGCGGTGTGACAAAGCGGGCGGCAGAGCAGCTTGCCCAGGCGGTGGGAGCGGACCTCCACGAGATCCGGCCGGCCAGGGAGTATTCCCGGGCGGATCTGGACTGGACCAACAGCAAAAGCCGCAGCTCTGTGGAGATGAATGATCCCGCCTCCCGGCCGGAACTGGCAGAGGAGAAGACGGATCTTTCCGGCTACGACAGAGTGTACGTAGGGTTCCCCATCTGGTGGGCTGTGGCGCCTCATGCGGTGAATACCTTTATAGAGAATAACGACCTTGCCGGGAAAGAGATTGTGGTCTTCGCCACCTCCGGGGGCAGCCGTCTGGAGCCGGCAGTGCGAAGCCTGCAGCAGCAGTATCCAGGGCTTGACATCAAGGCCGGAAAGCTCCTTCACGGGAAGGTAACAGGAGACATCATCTAAGCGAGGGGGTGATCCTGTGCCGAAAGGATCGGAAGCATTGACCAACGCCCGCAGGGAGGAGATCATAGAAGGCTGCGCCAGGCTGTATGAGACCGTAAGCTTTAAGGAGATCACCATGAAGGAGATCAGTTCGGCCATCTCCCTTACCCGGGCTTCCATCTACAATTATTTTCAGACCAAGGAAGAGATTTTTCTGGCCCTTCTGCAGCGGGAATATGAGCGGTGGACCGCCCGGCTGGAAAAAGCAAGGGAAGACCATGAGAGGATGAGCCGGGAGGAGTTCGCCGGGGAACTGGCCCGCTCTCTGGAGGAGCGGCAGCAGCTTCTGAAGCTTCTTTCCATGAATCTCTACGACCTGGAGGAAAACTGCCGGTTTGAGCGGCTGGTGGAGTTCAAGGTGGTCTATGGCAGGGCGCTTGCGGAAGTGGGGAATTGCCTGGAACAGTTTTTCCCGGAGATGACAGAAGAGGAGCGGCAGGATTTTCTCTATCTGTTCTTCCCCTTCCTGTTTGGCGTCTATCCTTATACGGTGGTGACGGATAAGCAGCGCCGGGCCATGGATGAGGCGGGGATCTCTTATCGGAAGCAGACGGTATATGAGATTGTCTATGGGGAGACCAGGAAACTGCTGGGTGTGTAAAGACAGTTAACTTAATCAAGGAGGAATTAGCATGCTTGGAAATTTTTCATACTGTAACCCGACAAAACTTTACTTTGGAGAGGACTCTCTGAATTATCTGAACACAGAACTTCCCAGGTACGGGAAAAATGTGGTGTTGATCTATGGCGGCGGTTCCATCAAGAAGAATGGGATCTATGACGACGTGATGAGTATCCTGAAGGAGAATGAAAAAAATGTGGCCGAGATCCAGGGGGTTATGCCCAATCCCACTGTAGATAAGCTGTATGAGGGCGTGAAGATCGCCCGGGACCACAAGGCGGATCTTCTGCTGGCAGTGGGAGGCGGCTCCGTCTGCGACTATGCCAAGGCAGTATCTGTCTCCGTGAACTGTGAGGAAGATCCCTGGGAGAAATATTATCTGCGTTTTGAAGAACCAGAGTGCGAGACGCTGCCGGTGGGCTGCGTGCTGACCATGGTGGGCACCGGTTCTGAGATGAATGCGGGAGCGGTGATCACCAATCACGGGACGAAACAGAAGATCGGTCATGTGTTTGCGGATGAGAAGATCATGCCCCGGTTTTCCATCCTGAATCCCAGATATACCCTGACCCTTCCTCATTATCAGATGGTGGCAGGGATCTATGATATTTTCAACCATATCTGTGAGCAGTATTTCTCCGGAAAGGATGACAATACCAGTGATTATATCAGCGAGGGCCTGATGCGTTCTGTGCTCCATGCCAGCCGGATCGCCAACAAGGATCCTCAGGATTATGAGGCGCGCAGCAACCTGATGTGGACAGCCACCTGGGCGCTCAATACGTTGATCTCCAGGGGCAAGACTACAGACTGGATGGTCCACATGCTGGGGCAGTCCGTGGGGGCTTATACAGACGCGACTCACGGCATGACTCTGGCGGCAGTGTCTCTGCCCTATTACCGGTATATCCTTCCGTATGGCGTGGAGAAGTTTAAACAGTTTGCAGTCAATGTATGGGACGTAGACCCGGCGGGGAAGAGCGAGGAAGAAGTGGCCCGGGAAGGTCTGAAGGGCATGGAGAACTGGATGAAAGAGCTGGGTCTGGTGATGAACCTTAAGGACCTAGGTGTTACAGAAGAGATGATCGAAGGCATCGCAAAGGGCACGCTGATCATGGAGGGCGGCTACAAGGTGCTGAAGCTGGAAGAGATCGTGGAAATTTTAAAGGAGAGTCTGCAGGGAAACTAGAGAGGTGTCAGAATGGAATATAGAATTCATCCCAGAACAAAAGACAAGATCAGTGTGATCGGCATTGGAACCGGGCCCATCTATGAAGCACCGGAGCGGGAAGCGGTGGAAACACTGAGCTATGCCTGTGAACATGGGGTCAACTATGTGGATTTTGCCACCGCCGGGGCGGAAACCTTCCGCTATGCGGGGCTGGCCTTTGCCTCTGTGCGAAGGGAATTGCTTTACCAGGTCCATTTCGGGGCGAACTATGAAACCGGGGAATATGGGTGGACCACAGACCTGGACAAGGTAAAAGGGCAGATAGACTGGCAGTTGTCCCAGCTTAACACCGATTACATTGACTTTGGCATGATCCACTGCCTGGATTCTGCCGGAGACTGGGAACAGTATCAGGAAAATGGTGTGCTGGATTATCTGCTGGAGATGAAAAAAAGAGGCGTGGTGCGGCACATTGGCCTTAGCACGCATACGCCGGAACTGGCGGGGAGGATCCTGGACAGTGGGATCGTGGAGCAGATGATGTTCTCCATCAATCCTGCGTATGATTATCAGCATGGAGAATATGCCGCCGGAAGCGCCGGCGAGCGCATGGACCTTTACCGCCGCTGTGAGGCGGAGGGAGTCGGGATCTCTGTGATGAAGCCCTACTCCGGCGGGCAGCTGCTGGATGACCGTACTTCGCCATTTGGCAGGGCGCTGACCAAGATTCAGTGTCTCCAGTACGCGCTGGATAAGCCGGGGGTGCTGACGGTACTGCCCGGAGTCCGCAATCTGGATGAGATGAAAGAGGCGCTGTCCTGGCTGGAAGCCGCGTCAAAGGAACGGGATTATTCCGTGCTGGGCACATTTACGCCCAAAGATGTGACCGGGACCTGCGTATATTGTAATCACTGCGCGCCCTGTTCGGCCGGATTGAATATCGGCCTTATCAATAAGTATTATGACCTGGCCAGGATCGGAGATGATATGGCTGCCGACCACTATGCCAAGCTGGAAAAGCATGCGTCCGACTGCCTTCATTGCGGGCATTGCGACCGGCGGTGTCCGTTTGGCGTGGCCCAGAGCAGGCGTATGGAGGAGATCAGGGAATATTTCGGGGAAGCATAGCATAGACCAGATGTCAGAACGGTGTGGAGAGATCCGCGCCGTTTTTAATTTGATTTTTATGATTTAAAGATCTATTTTGTGGTAAAATCAGGGAAAGAGAAGGGAAAAAGACGGAGGTGCGGCATATGGAAATGGAAGCGCGGGCAAGAGAACTGGTAAGAGCTTACCGGAAACGGAAGGGTCTGGCCTGGATGATCCTGGCAGTGGGGATCGTGTATCTCTTCTATATAGTCTTCAGAGTGTTGGAAGGTCCTGCGGCGGAAGAACTGGGAGGGCTGGCGATGACGGCGCTTTTATTTAGCGCCTATGTGGTCTTCGCTCTTTTTGCGGTGGCAGCCGTCCTGGTGAAGCAAAGCGGCGGGATGATTCTGAACCGGGTCTATCAGGAGCAATGTGATCCGGCTCTCTATGAAGCCTGCCTTTTGAAACTTCATTTCTTCCTGCAGCCGGGATGGAAGGCCTGCAATCTGGCCATAGCTCAGTATCAGCAGGGAGATTATGGCAGGGCGCAGGATACCCTTGCCAGTGTTCCGGTGCAGAAACTGCGGAAAAACCTGATCCCGGGGTATTATCAGTGTCTGTGCGCTCTTTGCTTTAAGCAGGGGCGGGGCGGGGAAGTGGCAGCTCTGGAGGAGGCCTGCCGTCTCGCGCTTGGGCCAAAGCCCAGGTGGCAGCAGCAGTTTGCCCTGGTGTGTGCCAACAACAACCTGTTCCGGGCGGTGGAGAACCGGGATTATGAAAAGGCATTCCTTTTCCTGCAGGCCACCAGGAGGACCGGGACAGGTACTGTCTCCTGGAAGATGGCTCAGGTCACCTACAGCATGTGGATGGCCAGGATCTGTCTGGGACTGGGGGAGAAAAAGAGCGCCGGTATGTATCTGGCCTATGTGAAACAGCAGGGAGGGACCATGGCGGCGGCAGAGGAGGCCAGGCAGCTTTTGCAGGAATGTTAGTTGCGTATTCCATTTTTTTCATCCCTATGGTATACTTTACCTAAGTATGCGAAAGGAGCATGACAGGATGAAAAGGGTATTATTGAAACTCAGCGGAGAAGCGCTTGCCGGCGACAAGAAGACAGGTTTTGACGAGGAGACCTGTCTGGGCGTGGCAAGACAGGTAAAGAAGCTTACAGAGGAAGGGATCCAGGTAGCCATCGTGACCGGAGGGGGCAACTTCTGGCGGGGCAGGACCAGCGAGACCATTGACCGGGTGAAGGCGGATCAGATCGGAATGCTGGCCACGGTGATGAACTGTATCTACGTGTCAGACATCTTCCGCTATGCGGGGATGAAGACGGAGGTGTTCACTCCCTTTGTGTGCGGATCCTTTACCACGCTGTTTTCCAAGGATGCGGCGGTAGAAGCCCTGGAGGCGGGGAAGGTGATCTTCTTCGCGGGAGGAACCGGACATCCTTATTTCTCTACCGATACAGGAGCGGTGCTGCGGGCCATTGAGATCGAGGCGGACGCAATGCTGCTTGCCAAGGCCATCGACGGGATCTATGACAGTGATCCCAAGGTGAACCCCCAGGCGAAGAAGTATGATGAGATCTCTATCCAGGAGATCATCGACAAGAAGCTGATGGCAGTGGATCTGACGGCTTCCATCATGTGCCTGGAGAACAAGATGCCTATGCTGGTCTTCGGGCTGAACGAGGAGAACAGTATCGTCAATACCATGTCAGGGACATTCACAGGAACGAAAGTGACTGTATCAGAATAAGGAGGATATCATTATGCATGAGAAGCTGAAGATCTATGAGGAGAAGATGACCAAGACGCTGGCCAATCTGGACGGAGAACTGGCTGCGATCCGCGCGGGAAGAGCCAACCCCAACGTGCTGAACAAGATCGTGGTGGACTATTACGGAACACCTACGCCTATCCAGCAGGTAGCCAACGTATCTGTTCCGGAGGCCCGGATGATCCAGATCCAGCCCTGGGAGAAGAGCATGCTGAAGGTGATCGAGAAGGCGATCCAGGTTTCCGACCTGGGGATCAATCCCACCAACGACGGAACCACCGTGCGCCTGGTATTCCCGGAGCTTACCGAGGAGCGAAGGAAGGAGCTTGTCAAGGATGTAAAGAAGAAGGGCGAAGCTGCCAAGGTGGCGGTGCGCAACATCCGCCGGGACGGCAACGATATGCTTAAGAAGCTGAAAGGCTCCGAGATCTCTGAGGATGAGATCAAGGATATGGAGGACGAGCTTCAGAAGACCACAGACCGGTTCATCAAAGAGGTGGACAAGGCTGTGGAAGTGAAGTCCAAAGAGGTTATGACGGTATAAGTCAGACGCTGGAGGGTCTTAACGATGAGGAGGGGACAGACCCCCTTTTGATAAGGGGTCTGTCTTTGTGTGTATGTGGAGGGAATTGTTATGAATATGCCGCGGCATGTCGCGATTATTTTGGATGGGAACGGCCGGTGGGCGAAGGCAAAGGGAATGCCCCGCAATTACGGCCATGCCCAGGGGAGCAAAAACGTGGAGCGGATCTGTGAGGAGGCCTGGCGGATGGGGATCAAGTACCTGACTGTGTACGCCTTCTCCACAGAGAACTGGAACCGCCCCAAAGACGAGGTGGATGCGCTGATGAAGCTTCTGCGCAATTATATGAAGACCTGTCTTAAGACGGCGGCGAAGAATGATATGAAGATCCGTGTGATCGGAGATATCACCCGGCTGGACGAGGATATCCGCAGCCGGATAGAGGAGCTGGAGAAATCCACTAAGGACAACGGGGGGCTGAATTTCCAGATCGCCATCAACTACGGGAGCCGGGATGAGATCACCCGGGCGGTGCGTCGGATCGCCGCGGACTGCAGGGACGGGCGCCTTGTGGCAGAGGAGATCGACGAGCAGGTGATCGACCGGTACCTGGATACCCACGACATCCCGGATCCGGACCTTCTGATCCGGACCAGCGGGGAGCAGCGGCTGTCCAACTATCTTCTGTGGCAGCTGGCCTATACGGAATTCTATTTTACCGATGTGCCCTGGCCGGATTTTACCAAGGAAGAACTTCTGAAGGCAGTGGAACAGTACAACGCCAGAGACCGGAGATACGGCGGGGTAAAGGAGGAAGAGTAAGATGTTTAAGACAAGGCTTTTGAGCGGGATCGTGCTGGTGATCATCCTGATCGCCACCGTGGGGCTTGGGGGAAACGTCCTTTTTGCCCTGCTTCTGGCGGTGAGCCTGATCGGCATGACAGAGCTCTATCAGGTGGTAGAGGCAAGGGAGACGCTGCTGGGCGTCGCAGGCTATCTTGCGGCGGCGTTCTATTATCGTTTCCTGTACGTGGGGGAGACGGAGTATCTGATGCTCCTGACCATCCTGTTCCTGGTGGCTCTGATGGCGGTCTATGTGTTCTCTTTCCCCAGATACCGTGCGGAGCAGGTGATGACCGTATTTTTCGGCCTGTTCTATGTGGCGGTGATGCTGTCCTATATCTATCAGACCCGGATGCTGCCGGAAGAGGGGGGCGTGATCGTCTGGCTCATCTTCTTAAGCTCCTGGGGGTGCGATACCTGCGCTTATTGTGTGGGAATGCTGATCGGGAAGCATAAGATGGCGCCAAAGCTGAGCCCCAAGAAATCCATTGAAGGAGGCGTGGGCGGCGTGGCAGGAGCGGCGCTTCTGGGAGCGCTGTTCGCGCTGGCCATGAACCAGTGGGGCGGCGTCCAGGTAAATCCGGCCCATTACGCGCTGATCTGCGGAGCCGGCGGCGTGATCTCCCAGATCGGGGATCTGGCGGCTTCCGCCATCAAGCGGAACCACGATATCAAGGATTACGGAAAGCTGATCCCCGGCCACGGTGGGATCCTGGACCGGTTTGACAGTGTGATCTTCACCGCGCCGGTGATCTATTACCTGGCGGCGGCTTTGGGCGGAGCGCTTTAGAAAAAGTTTGGATAATGAGAAGCCTGCAGGCGACATAGAATAAAGAGGAGACATTATGAAGAAAATAGCCATATTGGGTTCCACTGGTTCCATCGGGACCCAGACCCTGGAAGTAGTCCGGGAGAATCAGGATATTGAGGTGTGCGCGCTGGCGGCAGGGAGCAACATTGCCCGGCTGGAACAGCAGATCCGGGAGTTCCGTCCCCGGCTGGCGGCAGTCTGGAGCGAGGAGAAGGCAAGGGAACTCAGGATCCGCACGGCGGATCTTCCTGTGGAGATCGTCTCCGGCATGGAGGGCCTGATCCAGGTGGCAGTGCTGGAAGAGGCGGAGATCCTGGTGACTGCCATCGTGGGGATGATCGGACTTCGCCCTACCATCGCGGCCATCAAGGCAGGGAAGGACATTGCCCTTGCCAATAAGGAGACCATGGTGACTGCCGGCCACATCATCATGCCGCTGGCAAAGGAGCACAAGGTGTCCATCCTTCCGGTGGACAGCGAGCACAGCGCCATCTTCCAGTCCCTTCAGGGAAATGAGGGAAATAAGATCCAGAAGATCCTTCTCACTGCTTCCGGCGGCCCTTTCCGGGGAAAGAAGCAGGAGGATCTTTTAAATGTGACGGTGGAGGACGCCCTGCGTCATCCAAATTGGTCTATGGGGCGCAAGATCACCATTGATTCTTCCACGCTGGTGAATAAAGGGCTGGAAGTGATCGAGGCTAAATGGCTTTTCGGGGTGGACGTGGACCAGATCCAGGTGGTGATCCAGCCTCAGAGCGTGATCCATTCCATGGTAGAGTATGAGGACGGAGCAGTGATGGCCCAGCTGGGGACGCCGGACATGAAGCTGCCCATCCAGTATGCCCTGTATTATCCGGACAGACGGTATCTTCCGGGAGAGCGGCTGGATTTCTGGACTCTTTCCCATCTGGATTTTGGGAAACCGGACCTGGATACTTTCTACTGCCTGGCTCTGGCCTATGAGGCGGGAAGAGCGGGCGGCACCCTGCCAACCGTATTTAACGCAGCCAATGAGCTGGCGGTGAAGAAGTTCCTTTTGAAGGAGATCAAGTATCTGGAGATCATGGAGATCATTGAAGACTGTATGCGGGCCCACAAGAACCGGCCCAACCCCAGTCTGGAGGAGATCCTGGAAGCGGAAGCGGCCACTTATGAGCGGATCGAAAGCAGGAGGTAGAGAAAAACTTGGGTATTATTTTGGCAATACTGCTTTTTAGTTTTATCATTTTCTTCCATGAGCTGGGACATTTTGTGCTGGCGAAGAAGAACGGGGTTGATGTGGAGGAATTTGCCATCGGCATGGGGCCGGCCATTTTCTCCAGAGAATACCATGGTACCTGGTATTCCATCCGGATCTTCCCCATCGGCGGGTTCTGCGCCATGGGGGAGGACGATGAAGCCACAGACTCTCCCGGCAATTTCAATAATAAGTCGGTGTGGGCCCGGATGTCTGTCATCGCGGCAGGTCCGGTGTTCAACTTCATTCTGGCCTTTGTCTTCTCCGTGATCCTGGTGTGGATGACCGGCTACGACGCCCCGGTGGTGGGAAGCGTGGACAGCGGCTCCCCGGCGGCGCAGGCCGGGATCCAGGAGGGGGATACCATCTTAAGGATGGGGAACAAGAAGATCAATATCTTCCGGGAGATTTCTTTCTACAATCAGTATCACCAGGGAGAAGAGACTACCATCACCTTCCTTCATGACGGGGAGGAGAAGACGGCCACCCTGGACCCGGAACTGGATGAAGAGCTGGGCTATTACCGCTTTGGCTTTAATTCTTCTCCGGCCCGGGAGGCCACGCCCCTTACCGCGCTCCAGTACGGAGTTTACGAAGTGAAGTTCTGGATCTGCACCACCATCGATTCTCTGAAAATGCTGGTGACGGGGCAGGTGGGCGTGGATCAGCTGTCCGGACCGGTGGGGATCGTAGACGTGGTGGACGACAGCTACCAGCAGGCTAAGGTCTACGGAGGCTTTGCCGTGACTGCCCAGCTTCTTTACCTGGCGGTGCTTCTATCCGCCAACTTAGGCGTGATGAACCTGCTGCCCCTTCCGGCGCTGGACGGGGGCAGACTGGTATTTCTCCTGGTGGAGGCGGTGCGCAGAAAGCGGGTGCCCCCGGAGAAGGAAGGGTATGTGCACCTGGCAGGCATCGTGCTTCTGATGGCGCTGATGGTATTTGTCATGTATAACGATATTCAGAGAGTGTTTTTCTGATAGAACAAAGGAACATCCCATGGGGATGTTCCTTTCAGACTGTAGACAAAGTCCCCGGTTTACAACGGGGCTTTTCTATTGCAGTTATCAACATTTCAATGATTCTTCCGGTTTTTATCAAGAAAAATCCCCTACTTATCAACTCGAAAGTTAAGCGGTGCGTTCCCTGCACATGGTATAATTATCCTATTTGGACATTCGAGGATGAAAAAATAAAAAATCAAAAAAGGAGACAAGATGAAATGAAAAAGACAATTTTAGTCGGGGAGTTTAAGCATGAAACAAATAGTTTTATGCCGGAGAAATCAGGCGTGGAAGCATTCATGGCAAGAGACTATTTCTTTGGAGAAGAAATCTTTAAAGTTTTTCAAGGAGTTCGAAACGAATTAGGGGGAATTCTTGACTATTTTTGTCCGATAGAGAATTGTCGGCTGGTCCCGGTGATGGCATTTAATGCGCAGCCAGGAGGAATTGTAACGCGGGAAGTATTTCAGAGCGCCCGGGACGCGCTTCTGGAAGCGATTGAGAAGCAGGAGCGTGTGGATGGTATTTTGCTGGCTCTCCATGGCGCTATGGTGGCAGAAGGATACCCGGATGGAGAAGGAGCGCTGCTGGAGACGCTTAGAGACAAAGTGGGAACGGAGGTTCCGATCATTGCCTCCCTGGACCTTCATTGCAACCTGACCAAAAAGATGGTGAAGTATGCGGACGCGTTTTTCCCATATGATTACTATCCCCATACAGACACCTATGAAGCCGGTATTCGGGCGGCCAAATGTATGTGGGACACATTGGAAGGACGGATTCATCCGGTCATGGCGTATGGCCTTTGGATTTTCTGCTCTCCTATATGCCTACCGCCGAACCATGTATGGAAAAGTACGTGGCGAAAGCACAGGCGATGCGAGGAAAAGAAAATATTATCAATGTAAATGTGCTGCACGGCTTTTTTGCATCTGATATTGAAGAAACCTGCCTGTCTGTGGTTGCGGTGACAGATGGAGATCTTGGAAAAGCACAGAAGATCAGCAGTGAACTTGCGAATGAGATTTGGAAGGATAGAGAGAATCTGCGGCGAAACTTTTGGACCATTGACGAGGCCATTGACGATGCGAAGGAAAAAGGAGAAGCTCCGGTAGTGTTTGCGGATATTTCTGATAATCCTGGCTCCGGCGCGACAGGTGACGGTACTCACATGCTGCGGCGTCTTCTGGAGCGAAAGGTAGAAGGAGTAGCGGCGGTGATTATTTATGATCCGGAGACGGTCGAGCAGGCAAGTTCCAGCGGCGTGGGAACAACGCTTAAGATCCGGCTTGGGGGAAAGATATGCCCGGATATTGCCGGAGAGCCGATCGATTTATGGCTGCGATTTATTCATGGGACGCTGCGAAGACAAAAGACTTTCCAGTTCGTTTATTGTCCTGGGGCAAGGGAGGGATTCCGGCAGGAACCCTCCTTTTTGCAGCGCCTGAAAGATCTTAAGTACGCAAGGAGTCTCCAGGCTGGCGGTCTCAAGCAGTTTCTTCTGAGTAAAGACGTCCTTTGGGGAGCCGAAAGCCAAGAGCTGTCCTTCATGAAAGAGAAGCACGTCATCCGCCCAGCTCCAGGCGAAATCCACATCGTGGGTGGCTGTGACTACGGTGATGCCGCTTGCGGAGATCTCATCGATGATCTCCCGAACGATCCGGGTGTGGATAGGATCTAGAGCCGCCGCCGGTTCATCCAGCAGGATCAGGGAAGGCTCCATCACCAGAATATCCGCAATGGCCACCAGTTTCTTCTGCCCTCCGCTTAAGGCGTGTACCGGACGGTGGGCGAAGGAGGCGATGCCAAGGCGTTCCATCACTTGCTCTGCCCGCCGTCTTGTTTCCTGCTGGGTAAGGCCAAGATTCAGAGGGCCAAAGGAGATCTCCTGGAGGACATTTGCGGAGAAAAGCTGGTTGTCCGGGTCCTGGAATACCACGCCTACTTTGCTTCTGAGGGAAAGCAGTCCCTTTTTGGAGTAGTCTAAGGGATGGCCTTCAAAATACAACTGGCCGGAGTCGGGTTTTCGGATGCCGTTGCAGCACAGGAAGAAGGTGGATTTCCCGGAGCCGTTAGCCCCCATGCACGCAACCTTCCTCCCTCTTCGGATCTCCAGGCTCAGTCCGTTAAGGGCGGGGACATCGCTGCCTTCGTAGGTATAGCTGAGCTGTTTTGCTTTTAACAAGATATCATTCACCATTTTCACCTCCAAGTCAAGATCGTGATCAGAAGAAGTCCGGTTTCAAAGAATACAAGGGCAAGGATCTCGCGAAGCTTTGCGGGATGATGCTCCGCCAGGCAGCGGATCACGCCGTCGTAGCACCGGGACTCCATAGCGTCATACTGGGCGCCGGACCGTTTTAATGACAGCAGAAACACAGAGCCGGCCATCTGGGCAAAGGAATTGCGGGCGGCAGACAGACTGTGGTTCCCCAGCCGGGAATGTTGGGCCGCGGTAATGGAGGAGGCTGTCTTAAGGAGCAGGAAAATGTATCGGTAAGTCAAAAGCATAAGCTCCAGCAGAAGATCTGGCACATGGAACCTTCTCAACACCTCCAGAAGATCCGGCATAGGAGTACTCAAGGAGAGAAAATACAGGCAGGAAACACTGGCAAGAGCCGTTGTGAACAGCCGTATCCCCCGCGTAAGTCCAGCGATGCTCCCGGTAAGATACAAGCCTCCCATGGGGACTGCGAACCCGTCAAGAGGAATCCTGGAAATATTGATCACCACCGCGGCAGTGCTTAAGGCCAGAAAGACCAAGGGAACCCGCAGCAGCCGGAAATAGCGGGAGGCAGGGATCCCGCCGACACAGATGGTGAGGATCCCTGTCGAGGCAAAGACGATTCCCGCAAGGAGAATGGAACGGATGACGACGCAAAACAGCAGAGTCAGCAGAGTGAAAACAAATTTTTCCTCTCCATTGACAGAGCAAAGTTTAGAGCGGTAAGCAAGCTGGTCGATCAGGATCATAGCTGCTCCTGCTCTTTCCCAAGCTTTTTCCGTTCATAGAGCCGTCCCATAAAAAAGGCGATGATGCCTACCCCGATGCCCGTCTGGACGCAGAAGATCAAGCTTTCCAGTTCTCCAGGCAGTTCTCCGCCTAAGAATGTCTCCAGGATGGGAGAAAACCAGGGCGTATATTCCCCGTGGATCTCTTCTACCATGACGCTTCCGGCGTCATCAGAGCCGCCAAATTCCGCGTCTTTCAAGGCGATCACGGGAATGACCGCGATCAGGATGGCCGCAAGGATCAGCGCGGCCGCAAATTTCTTGTTTTTGGTCTCCATTTCTTACGCCTCCTTTCGGTATCCGATGGATTTTAACTCTGGAAGAGCAAAAGATTCCAGAAAAACAACGATGGCTGTGGTCAGGAGCCCTTCGATGACCGCGAGAGGCACTTGAGTAGGCGCGAAAACGCCAAGGAATTTCACGACAGAAGCCAGAATTCCTCCGGCCTCAGAAGGATAGGCCAGGCCAAGCTGCACGCTGGTGATGCAATAAGTAAAAAGATCGCCCAAAGCCGCTGCCAGAAAAATGGAAAATCTGCGGTTTATGGAGGGTTTCTGGCAGAGTCTGTAGATTCCATATGTAAGAAGAGGGCCGGCAACAGCCATGGAAAATGTATTGGCCCCCAATGTGGTCAATCCTCCGTGAGCCAGCAGGATTGCCTGGAAGATCAGGACAATGATCCCCAGGATACTGACGGAACATGGCCCGAATAGAATGGCTCCAAGCCCGGTTCCGGTCATGTGGGAGCAGCTTCCGGTGACAGAAGGGATCTTCAGAGACGAGATCACGAAGATGAAAGCGCCGGACATGGCAAGCAGTGTGACAGCCCTGCGGTTTTCGGACAGCGTCCTGTGGATAGACAAAAAGCCGGCGGCCAGGAAGGGAAGACATAAGATCCCCCATGCGATACAGTAGCCTGCCGGAAGATACCCTTCCATGATGTGCATAGCGTTAGCGGCCGGAACGACCGCGTTTGCCGCGGCAAATACAGCCAATGCGGCAATGAGTTTCTTTTGGTTTTGAGTCATCATAACTCCTCCTTTAGATTGATCGTTCTCAGAGAAAAGATTCTCTGGGTGTGCAAAAAAGGTACACAAAAAAGACACCTGACCGTCCTTCGCGGCCACGTGTAAACTGTCTGCAGCGGGTAGGTCTTCTGACTCAGGCTTCAACACGATGCTTCGCCTTCCCAGTTTCCCAGTGACATCATGAAGCATCATTCTTCCTCTACAGCGGCGGGACCGTGTGGGCTTTTGACCCAGCTTGTCTGTTACCCTGCCAAAGGCAGGCACCTCGCTACATTCAATCTTCTTCTATCATATAACAGCAGGGAAATACTGTCAAACAGATTCAGAAAACAAAATCAGCCATGAAACTGGTTGCACATTTTTCTTTATATGTGACAAGCACGGGTGGATCGTAGGTTATACTGTGCATCCAGGGAATGAACATGACAGCAGGACATGGAAGCCTTTGTACGACAAGTTGAAAGACCTGGATATGGAGATGATGGTATTGGATGCCGGATATAAGACTCCAGCAATCGCCCGAGAATTGTTAAAAGACGGGATACAGCCTCTGTTTCCGTATAAAAGGCCCATGACAAAAGATGGATTCTTCAAGAAATATGAGTATGTCTACGATGAGTACTATGACTGCTATATCTGTCCGGAGGATCAGATCCTTACTTATAAAAACGATCTCCCGCCACATTTGGGAAGAGTATCTGGAAACCAGCGAGGATATCCGCTATACTCTCGGGAACAAAGAGATCTATATGTTGAGAAAAGAAACCATTGAGAGATTGTTCGGAAGTGCAAAAGAACAGCATGGATTTCGCTACACACAATATATCGGCAACGCCCGAATGAGAATGAAAGCCGGGCTGACCTTTGCGTGCATGAATCTGAAAAAGCTGGCAAAGATTCTGGATGTAAGGGAAAGGCAGGACAAAAAATCAGGATTCTTTTTTATCTTTTATAAAAAAATATGGGAGTTGGCATTTTGGCAAAAAGAGTGGTGCTGGAGCTAGGCTCCAGCACCAACTTTGTCTACAGTCTGAGGAACATCCCATGGGGATGTTCCTTTTTTTAATCCAGCTCGGCGATCCGGGAGACGCCTACATAGACTTCCGAGATCTTATACCAGGTGGGATAGTCTACAATCCCGGTGGCGGGCAGGCCAAAGACAGACTGGATCTTCTTCACCGCAGCCTGGGTGGCGGGACCGTAGATGCCGTCTACCGCCACCTCCGGGATGGCGGGATAACCTTTGTGGATGCCGTTGATCTCTTCCTGGAGCAGGCGGACCTTCTCTCCGGTGGAGCCCTTCTCCAGGTTGTATCCCGGCCAGGAGGCAGGGATGCCGGAGATGGACTGGGCAGTGTTGATATACAAGTCTTCTCCGTAGAAGGAGCGCAGGATCTCAATAGCCCGGTAGCCATCATCGCCCAGGGATTTGCTGCCCCACTGGGTCATCCAGCCGGGGCACCGGACCTGCCTGCCGTCGCAGTACTGGGTGAGGAGAGGCTGGCGCACGTTGGGCCGGGAGAGATAGGAGGCAAAGAGTTCGTCTACGATGACAGAGATGGTGTCGTAGATGTTCCGCTCCGGGATCCATTTGTGGTCAAAGGCGGTGGAGGAAGTGATGGTGAAATCATATCCCATGTTCCGGTACCATTCGGTGTATACTCTGTTTAAGGTAAAGGACATGATGGCCAGTACATTTGCCCGGATGGTCTCCGCGGGCCAGGTGGCGTAGATCTCGCTGGAGGCCACATTTTTGATGTAGTCCTTGTAGCGGACATAGTAATCCCTGGCAGTGGAATCCCGGGGACTTCCGTCGTGGACCACAATGTATTCCGGGACAACCACCCGGCTTAAGACGATCTCGCCGGTCTCGGTGACGGGCTTGATCTCGCTCTCGGGTATTTTGGCAGGGTAGGACCCATATAATGTATGTGCGGGAATGACAAATACTTCCCCGGCAGGGTCGGAACCGGACCGGGGAGGGAGGGCGATGTTCTGGAGAGCGGTGACGTCCGGGAGGATCTCCGCGCCTGCCACGCTGACGGGCTCATAACCCGGCGCCTCTACCTGGATGGTGTATTCCGCGTAGGGCTGCTGTTCACTGGATTCTTCCAGGCTGTATTCCAGAGGCGGGGCCTCCAGCTCCAGGGAGGAAGTCTGGCCGGAGGAGTCTGTGCTAAGCTGTTCCACCAGGCTGTCCGGGACGCCGGTATAGGAGATGGAGACTTTGGCTTCCGGGACGGGCCGGGAAGTGGCCTGGGAGACGACATTCACCTTCAGGCGCCCGCGTGCGGAGGCCTCTGTCAAAGAAGGATTGGTTCCGTTCATGAAACACCTCAGAAAAAATCTCTTCCCCTTATCCTATGCGGGAGGAGGAAAAGGGTGCCCGGTATTGAGAAAACCATGCCCGGGATTTATAATGTAGAAAAGAGCCGAAAGGAGTCGACATGAGGCGAAGACCGAGGAGAAGGAAGAAAAGCTGTTTTACCGTGGCGGGGCTGACAGTTCTTGCTACAGTCCTTCTTGGCGCCATGTTGTTTTTTGTCTGGCAGGAAGGGGAAGGGTTTTTTGGAGCGCTTCCCGCACAGGAGCAAGAGGTGCCTTATCAGCAGGTTTCCCTGGAAGAGAGAAGCCTTGAGGATAAATATTACTACGGGCAGATTCCGGAGGAGGACCAGAAGGCTTATCAGGAGGTGCTGGAAGGGCTCAGGGAGCACAAAGAGGAGATCTATGTCCACTGTGAGAAGGCTGAGAGGGCCAATGAGCTGTTTGTCCTGGTGCTGAAGGATTTCCCGGAGATCTTCTGGTGCGACGGGCGGGTGACGGCCACTGCTTACTCCGGCGGTGAACCTTATACAGTGCTGGAACCCCGGTATCTCTGTGGAGCGGAAGAGCAGAAAGAACGGGAGCAGGAGATCCAGGAAGAAGCCCGGGAGTGGCTTGCCGGGGCGCCGGCGGATGCCGGGGATTTTGAGAAGATCCAGTACGTGTATGAGACCATCGTGGATCAGGTGGAGTATGAGGCAGAGGCCCCGGACGGCCAGAACATTTACAGTGTGCTGGTGAACCGGAGGTCTGTGTGCGCAGGCTATGCCAAGGCTACCCAGTACCTTCTGGAGCGGCTGGGGGTCTTCTGTACCTATGTGACCGGAGAGACCAGGGAGGGGGAGAGCCACGCCTGGAATCTGGTGCTCTGTGAGGGGGATTACTATTACGTGGATACCACCTGGGGAGATCCGGTGTTCCAGTCGGAGGAAGGAGAGGAGCAGCAGGGCTATATCAATTATGATTATCTGTGCTGCAGTGAGGAGGAACTGTTCCGGACCCACACCCCGGACGGAGAGGTGGAGCTTCCCAGGTGCACCAGCATGGACTGGAATTACTATGTGGTAAATGGAATGTATTATACGGACTATGACAGGGAAGAGATCCTGAAGAAAATGAATCAGGTGATCTCGGAGGGAGGAAATCCTTCCGTGTTTAAATTCTCAGATGAGAAGATCTATGAGCAGGCCAGGGAGGGGATCCTGGGTGATCTGATCAAACGGGCGGCGGACAATCTGGGCAGGTGGTATGATCTTACAGAGGTGCATTACCGCTATCTGGACCAGGAGAGCCAGAACAAGATCACCATATACTGGCAGTACGAATAAGAAAAGGATATGGAGTTTGAAAGGTATTGTCTGAACCTGGGGTTCTGCTTCCTTGCGGCAGCGGCGGCATGGAGGGACGGGAGGGAGAGAAAGCTCCCGGACGGGTTTGTAAAGGCGCTGGCAGTTCTTGGACTGGCTGCGAGAGTGTGGAGGGTCCTTGAGGGATCTGAAGAAGGGCTTGCGGTCCTGGGAGAAGGGGCGCTTGGAGCCCTTGCGGGCGCCGGGATCTTCCTTCTTCTTCTCCTGATCTGGCCCGGGGCTTTCGGCGGCGGGGATGTGAAGTTCCTGGCAGCCGGCGGGATCTTCCTGGGGCCGGCGGGGACGGCTGTGGCCTTTGTGTCCGGTGTGCTTCTGGCGGGAGGCTTTTGCGTGGTGCGCCGCCGGGACAGCCGGCGGTACGGCAGGGAGGAGATCCCGTTTGGGCCTTTTCTTGCGGCGGGGATGGGGATCGCCTGCTGGTGGGGAGAGGCGCTGTGGAGGTGGTATGTGGGGTAGGACGGCTGGCGCGCCAGCCGGACATTCGCCCGTGCCAGTCGGGCATTCGCAAAACCCGCCCCTGACGGGGCTTATCTGCTGCCTGCGCAGCAGGTTTTGCTCATTGTCTGGTTCTGTTGGAACTGTTTTTGAAGAAAATCTTGAAATGGTTTTTCTTTTGTAGTATAATTTTTACAATTTAGGCAGACGTGAATTTGTCGGCAGGATGGATTCTGGGAACAGAGGCGGTTTCGTGTTTGCGCGAACTGCTTTTTTTGCGGCAATCTGCCAATACAATCAGGGAGGAAAGACGTAAAATATGAATGCATTTCTTATCTTGGAAGACGGCACCGTCTTCACCGGAACCAGTATTGGTTCTCAGCGGGAAGTGATCAGCGAGATCGTGTTCAACACGTCCATGACAGGTTATCTGGAAGTGCTTACAGACCCGTCTTACGCGGGACAGGCAGTGGTAATGACCTATCCGCTGATCGGGAACTACGGTGTTACGCCGGACATGGAGTCCAAGCGGGCGTGGCCGGACGGATACATCGTGCGGGAGCTGTCCCGGATGCCCAGCAATTTCCGCTGTGAGGGAAGCATCCAGGATTTCCTGAAAGAACAGGATATACCGGGGATCGCCGGGATTGATACACGGGCGCTGACCAAGATCCTGAGAGAGAAGGGAACCATGAACGGAATGATCACCACCAGGGAGGACTTTGATCTTGAGGAAGTGATCTCCAGACTGAAAGCTTACCGGGTGGGAGATGTGGTGTCCAAGGTGACCTGCCAGGAAGCGTCGGTACTCCCGGGGAACGGGCCCAAGGTCGCGCTGATGGATTTTGGCGCCAAGAACAATATCGTCCGCTCCCTTCAGCAGCGGGGCTGCCAGGTGACGGTTTACCCGGCGGATACCTCCGCGGAGGAGATCATCAAGAGCAATCCCGACGGGATCATGCTTTCCAACGGCCCTGGAGACCCGTCAGACTGTGTCTCCATCATCCGGGAAGTGGGCAAGCTCTATGAGACAGACATTCCGATCTTCGCGATCTGCCTGGGACATCAGCTGATGGCTCTGGCCCGGGGCGGAAAGACTTATAAATTGAAATACGGTCACCGGGGAGGCAATCATCCGGTGAAGGATCTGAGCACCGGAAGAGTTTACATTTCTTCTCAGAACCACGGGTACGCGGTGGATGCTTCCACCCTGGATCCGTCTGTGGCCCAGGAGGCATTTGTCAATGTCAACGACGGGACCAACGAGGGACTGTCCTATGTGGGGAAACGGATCTTCACCGTTCAGTTCCACCCGGAGGCGTGTCCGGGGCCACAGGATTCCGGATACCTGTTTGACCGGTTTATGGATATGATGAAAGGAGTTTAAACATGCCCAGACAGAAAGAGATCAAGAAGGTTTTGGTGATCGGCTCAGGTCCGATCGTCATCGGCCAGGCGGCGGAATTTGACTACGCGGGAACCCAGGCCTGCCGCTCCCTGAAAGAGGAGGGGCTGGAAGTGGTGCTCTTAAACTCCAATCCGGCCACCATCATGACTGACAAGGACATCGCGGACCGGGTATACATTGAACCGCTGACGGTAGAAGTGGTAGAGCAGCTGATCTTAAAGGAGAAGCCGGACAGCGTGCTTCCAACCCTGGGAGGCCAGGCTGGCCTCAATCTGGCCATGGAGCTGGAGGAAAATGGATTCTTAAAGAGAAACAACGTGCGGCTGATCGGAACCACGGCTGAGACCATCAAGAAGGCGGAAGACCGTCTGGAGTTCAAGTCCACCATGGAGAAGATCGGAGAGCCGGTGGCAGCTTCTCTTGTAGTAGAGACGGTGGAAGACGGCGTGAAGTTCGCCGAGAAGATCGGCTATCCGGTGGTGCTGCGTCCGGCCTATACCCTGGGAGGAAGCGGCGGCGGTATCGCCAACAACCGGCATGAGCTTGTGGAGATCCTGGAGAACGGCCTCAGGCTTTCCCGTGTGGGACAGGTGCTGGTAGAGCGGTGTATCGCCGGATGGAAAGAGATCGAGTATGAGGTGATGCGGGACAGCAAGGGCAACTGTATCACCGTATGTAATATGGAAAATATCGACCCGGTAGGCGTGCACACCGGCGACAGTATCGTTGTGGCTCCCTCCCAGACACTGGGGGACAAGGAGTACCAGATGCTGCGGACCTCCGCTCTTAACATCATCAGCGAGCTGAATATCACCGGGGGCTGTAACGTGCAGTACGCCCTTCACCCGGAGACCTTTGAATACTGTGTGATCGAGGTAAATCCCCGTGTCAGCCGGTCTTCCGCGCTGGCTTCCAAAGCGACCGGTTACCCCATCGCCAAGGTGGCGGCTAAGATCGCCCTGGGATATACCCTGGATGAGATCAAGAACGCAGTGACCAAGAAGACCTACGCAAGCTTCGAGCCTATGCTGGACTACTGTGTGGTAAAGATCCCGCGGCTTCCCTTTGATAAATTTATCAGCGCCAAGCGGACCCTGACCACCCAGATGAAAGCCACCGGCGAGGTGATGAGTATCTGCGATAATTTCGAGGGAGCGCTGATGAAGGCCATCCGTTCCCTGGAGCAGCATGTGGACAGCCTGATGTCCTATGATTTCTCCCACCTTTCCAGGGAGGAGCTGCTGGAAGACCTGGCGGTGGTGGATGACCGCCGGATCTGGAAGATCGCGGAGGCTCTCCGCCAGGGCATTTCCTATGAAGAGATCCATGAGATCACCAAGATCGACCTGTGGTTCATCGACAAGATCGCCATTCTGGTGGAAATGGAGCAGAAGCTGCAGAATACGCCTCTTAGCCGGGAGCTTCTGGCAGAGGCCAAGCGGATGGAATTTCCGGACAATGTGATCGCAAGGCTGACCGGCAACACGGAGCGTCAGATCCATGATATGCGCCATGAGTACGGGATCCATGCGGCATACAAGATGGTAGACACCTGCGCGGCGGAGTTCGCGGCAGAGACGCCTTACTATTATTCTGTCTATGGCAGTGTCAATGAGGTGGAGGAGACCAGAGACCGGAAGAAGGTGCTGGTGCTTGGCTCCGGCCCCATCCGGATCGGCCAGGGGATCGAGTTCGATTTCTGCTCGGTTCACTGTACCTGGGCATTTGCCAAAGAAGGATATGAGACCATTATCATCAACAACAACCCGGAGACCGTAAGTACGGACTTCGATATTGCGGATAAACTGTATTTTGAGCCTCTGACTCCGGAGGATGTGGAGAGCATCGTGGATCTGGAGAAGCCGGACGGAGCGGTGGTGCAGTTTGGCGGACAGACGGCCATCAAGCTGACGGAAGCCCTGATGAAGATGGGCGTGCCAATTTTGGGAACTTCTGCGGAGAATGTGGACGCTGCCGAGGACCGGGAGCTGTTCGACGAGATCCTGGAGAAATGCGAGATCCCAAGACCTACCGGCGGAACCGTATTTACCGCGGAGGAGGCTAAGGAAGTGGCCAACCGGCTGGGTTATCCGGTGCTGGTACGGCCCTCTTACGTGCTGGGCGGCCAGGGTATGCAGATCGCCATCAACGACCACGACATCGACGAGTTTATCGGAATCATCAACCGGATCGCCCAGGATCACCCCATCCTGGTGGACAAGTACCTCCAGGGCAAGGAGATCGAGGTAGACGCGGTCTGCGACGGTGAGGATATTGTGATCCCGGGTATCATGGAGCATATCGAGCGGGCGGGTATCCACTCCGGCGACAGTATCTCCGTATATCCGGCCAAGAGCATTTCCGAGAAGACAAAGAAGACCATTGAGGAATATACCCGGAGGCTGGCCATGTCCCTCCACGTGATCGGACTGATCAATATCCAGTTCATCGTGTGCGGCGAGGACGTGTACGTGATCGAGGTCAATCCCCGGTCCAGCCGTACCGTGCCTTACATCAGCAAGGTAACGGGGATCCCCATTGTGCCGCTGGCGGCCAAGGTGATCATGGGCCATAAGCTCAAAGACATGGGATATACGCCGGGACTGCAGAAGGAAGCAGAGTATTTCGCCATCAAGATGCCGGTATTCTCCTTTGAGAAGATCCGGGGGGCGGATATCAGCCTGGGACCGGAGATGAAGTCCACCGGCGAGTGCCTGGGGATTGCCAGGACCTTTGACGAGGCTCTCTACAAAGCCTTCCTGGGTGCTGGGATCAAGCTTCCCAAGCATAAGAATATGATCATGACCGTGCGGGATGCAGATAAGCCCGAGGCAGTGGAGATCGGACGGCGGTTCGCCGAAATCGGCTACCGGATCTTCGCCACCAAAGGCACGGCGGACGCTCTTCGTGACGCCGGAGTGAAGGTGAACACGGTCAACAAGATCGAGCAGGAGTCGCCTAACCTTATGGACCTGATCCTGGGCCATAAGATCGATCTGGTTATCGACACCCCGCCTCAGGGAGCTGAGCGGGCCAGAGACGGATTCCTGATCCGGCGCAACGCCATCGAGACCGGCGTTAACGTGCTGACCGCCATTGATACAGCGGAAGCGCTGATCACCAGCCTGGAGAACACAGATATCAAGAAACTGACGTTGATCGATATTGCGAAGATTTAATTTTTTATTTTAAATTCAGGACGTAGCCTTTTGCAAAAAGGCTACGTCCTGAATTACGTTTCGGGGTGTACCAAAATGCGCGAAGGGGTGTACCCAAATGCAATCTGCCCTGTACCTTTTTGAAATGTAACAATTCTGTAATATTTGTAATAGAATTGAAACTTTTGAATATACTTCTATGGAAGGATACTTCCGGCGTATGCGGGGAGTGGACAGGAGGTTCAGGGATATGATGGGGAAACGTGGAAAAAGGTATGCCGCTTTTTTGTTGTTTTCAGCCGGGGTGTTATCTACGGCGGGGTTTGCCCGGCGGGCGGAGCTTTTTTATCCTTCCAGGGCGGATGAGGTGATCGTTCTGGAGACTTTGGGCCAGGCGCAGGATGTTCTTTTGGAGGGAAATCTTTCCGGGCCTGCTGCCTGCAGGCAGCTTCTTGTGTCTTCCGGGACGGTGACGGAGGCGGGAGAAAGTGTTGCGGCAAAGGAAGTGTTCGCCGCAGCAGAGGAAGCGGCGAACGTTGGGGAGAGGGCGGAGTACTCAGACAGCACCTTAAAGCTTCTGGCGTCCATCATTTTCTGCGAGGCGGGAAATCAGCCTTATGAAGGCCAGGTGGCGGTGGGTGCGGTGGTAATGAACCGGGTGCGAAGCGATGCCTTCCCGGACACGGTGCGGGAGGTGATCTATCAGAAGGGACAGTTTACGCCGGCGGGAACAGGTTGGCTGGACCGGGTGGTTGCAAGCGAGGGGTACACGGACTCTGCCCTGCAGGCGGCAAAGGACGCGCTGGCAGGAGCCAATCCCATTGGAGATTGTCTGTATTTTGATCAGGGAAGCCAGGGCAAAAGGATCGGGGCCCACTCCTTCCACTAGCCGGGGCGGGATCAGGAACCGGGCTCCTTCGTATTTGTATTTGACAAATGAGGGAGAAATCGTTACCATAGAGACAAATTTGGCTGAAATGTACCGGCAGGAGGTGGAAAGAAATGTACCGGATCCTGATCGTAGAAGACGACCGGACCATCGCCGGGGCGCTGGCCGCCCATCTGGGGCGGTGGGATTACCAGGTGGCATGTGTGGAAGATTTTAAAAATGTGATGGACCAGTTCCGAAGCTTTGACCCGCAGTTGGTGCTTCTGGATATCATGCTGCCTTTTTATAACGGGTTTTACTGGTGTCAGGAGATCCGCAGGACTTCCAATGTGCCGGTCATTTTTCTGTCTTCCGCCAATGACAACATGAATATCGTCATGGCCATGAACATGGGCGGGGATGAGTTTATTGAAAAGCCGTTTGACCTGGGGGTGGTGACCGCCAAGGTGCAGGCGGTGCTGCGCCGGGCTTATTCCCTGCAGGGAGTGGTGAATCGGATGGAGTACCAGGGACTGGCGCTGAATCTGGGGGACGCCACCGTGGAGTTTGTCGGGGAGCGGCTGGAGCTTACCAAAAATGAGTTCCGCATCCTGCAGATCCTGATGGAGAATGCGGAGAAGATCGTTCCCAGGGATGAGATCATCGCAAGACTGTGGGAGAGCGATGAGTTTATCGACGACAACACCCTGACCGTCAACGTGGCCAGGCTTCGCAGGAAGCTGGAAAGCCTGGGGGCAAGAGATCTGATCCGGACCAGGAAGGGGATCGGCTATTTTCTGAAAGGGCAGGAAGAATGATCAGGATACTGGGAAGATTTTGCAGGGAACATATCAAAAATATCTGTCTGTATGCCGGTTTCGTCGGTGTTTTTCTGGTGGTCTTTTATCTCTACGGGATCCCGCTGGAGGCGGTGCGCTACGCCTTTCTCCTAACCTTTGTGTGGGTGCTTGTCTACGGCGGCGTGGGGTTTGCCCGGTATTACCGGCGCCATCAGACGATTCTGGAGAGTGAGCGGAAGATCCTGACCGAGCTTGACGGCCTTCCGGAGCCGGCGACGCTCATCGAGGAGGATTATCAGGAGCTGCTGCGCCGGCTTTATGAGGAGAAGCTGGAAGTGGAGTCAAAGGGGCGCATTTCCCGGCAGGAGCTGGTAGATTACTATGGGTTGTGGGCCCATCAGATCAAGACGCCCATCGCAGCGGCAAGGCTTTTGCTTCAGTCCCGGGAGGAGGAAGAAGAGCAGGACGCTGTCTTTATCCGGGAAATGAAGCTGGAGGTCTTTAAGATCGAGCAGTATGTGGAGATGGTCCTGGCTTACCTCAGGATGGAGGAGATGTCCTCGGACCTGGATTTCCGGGAGTATTCTCTGGACGATGTGATCCGCCAGGCGGTGCGCAAATATTCCCGGATGTTTATCCTGAAGAGGATCCGGCTTGATTTCACGGAAACCGGGCGGACCGTCCTCACCGATGAGAAGTGGCTGGTCTTCGTGCTGGAACAGATCCTGTCCAATGCCTTGAAATACACGAAGGAAGGGAGCATTTCTATTTACATGGAGGGGGACGAGCTGGCGATCCGGGATACGGGTATTGGCATTTCCCCGGAGGACCTGCCCCGGGTGTTTGAGAAAGGATTTACCGGCTACAACGGGCGCCGGGACAAGAAATCCACCGGGATCGGCCTGTATCTTTGCAAGTCCGTGCTGGACCGGCTGGGACATAAGATCCGGATCCAGTCGGAGGTGGGACGGGGGACGAAAGTCCTTCTCTGTCTGGAACGGGAGGAACTTCGCCCGGAATAGGAACCGTACAGTTTTGTAAGATTAGAAGGGAAAATGTAATCCAAATCGATGGCAGTACATTTTCCCTTTTTCTATAATGACCTTGTAAAGAGAAATCAACAAGGAAAGGACGGAAGAACTATGGCATTACTGGATGTGAAAAATGTAAAGAAGATCTACACCACCCGGTTTGGCGGCAATCAGGTGGAGGCCCTGCGGGACGTGACGTTCTCTGTGGAGCCCAGGGAATATGTGGCTATCATGGGGGAGTCGGGCTCCGGCAAGACCACTCTTTTGAATATCCTGGCGGCCCTGGACCGGCCCACCGGCGGGAAGGTCTACCTGAAGGGGAGGGATCTCTCGGGGGTGAAGGAGAAAGAGATCGCCGCGTTCCGCCGGCAGAATCTGGGGTTCGTGTTTCAGGACTTTAATCTTCTGGATACGTTTTCTCTTAAGGATAATATCTTCCTGCCGCTGGTGCTTTCCGGCAGGAAATACCCGGAGATGGAGAAAAGGCTTGTCCCCATCGCCCAGCGGCTTGGGATCCAGGGGATCCTGGAGAAATACCCCTACGAAGTCTCCGGCGGGCAGAAGCAGCGGGCGGCCATCGCTCGGGCGCTGATCACACGGCCCCAGCTGATCCTGGCGGACGAGCCTACGGGGGCGCTGGATTCCCGGGCGGCGGAGGAGCTTTTGCGGCTGTTTGCCGCCATCAACCAGGACGGGCAGACCATCCTGATGGTGACCCACAGTGTGAAGGCGGCCAGCAGCGCCAGGCGGGTGCTGTTCATCAAGGACGGCATCGTGTTCCACCAGCTGTACCGGGGAAATCTTACCAACGAGCAGATGTACCAGAAGATCGCGGATACGCTGACGGTGCTGACAACAGGAGGTGAGAGGGTTGAGTAGTTCTATTTATGGAAGGCTGGCCCTGACCAATCTGAGAAACAACCGGAAGACCTATCTCCCCTACCTGCTCACCGGGGCGCTGACGGTGATGATGTACTACATCATGGGGGCCCTCTGCCGCAGCGAAAGTATCCCGAAGGACGGTCCTTTGAACACCTGCCTGGGTCTTGGGGCGGGAGTCATGGCGCTTTTCTCGGTGATCTTCCTTTTCTACACTAACAGCTTTCTCATCAAGCGCAGGAAGAAAGAGATCGGGGTTTACAACATCCTGGGCATGGGGAAGCGGCATATCGGGAAAATGCTTTGCCTGGAGACCCTTCTTACGGCGCTTGCGAGCATCGGATCAGGCCTGGTGCTGGGGATTGTCTTTGGCAAGCTGATGTATTTGCTGCTTTTGAAGATCCTGCACTATGACGTGGGGATGTCCTTTGCGGTGTCTCCGGCGGCCATGGTCCAGACCCTGGCGCTGTTTCTTGCGATTTTCGCCATGACCCTTGCCTACAACCTGCTGCAGATCCGTAAAGCCCGGCCGGTGGAGCTTCTCCGGGGTGGGAACCAGGGAGAGAAAGAGCCCAGGACCCGGTGGCTTCTTGCCAGTTTTGGCCTGGTCATGGTGGGGATCGGCTATTATCTGGCGGTGATCACCAAAGAGCCGCTGGAAGCCCTGCAGACCTTCTTCGTGGCGGTGATCTGCGTGATCATCGGGACTTATGCCCTTTTTGTGGCAGGCAGCATCGCCCTTTTGAAATTCCTGAAGAAGCGGAAAAGCTTTTACTATCAGCCCAGCCATTTTACCACGGTCTCCGGGATGATCTACCGGATGAAGCAAAACGGCGTGGGGCTTGCCAATATCTGTATCTTAAGCACCATGGTGCT
Organism: Massilistercora timonensis; assembly: GCF_048354975.1. Taxonomy (NCBI): domain Bacteria; kingdom Bacillati; phylum Bacillota; class Clostridia; order Eubacteriales; genus Massilistercora; species Massilistercora timonensis. The sequence continues at coordinate 41,057 of NZ_DBGCJQ010000054.1, forward strand.
GGTGGTGATCTCCAGTACGGTGTCTCTGTACGCGGGGATGGAGGATGTGCTACACACCCGGTTCCCCAGAGAGATTTCCGTAAGGATGGCCGCGGACGCCGGGAAGGAACAAGATCTGCAGGAAATCCTGCAGGATGTGACGGCGGAATATGAAGTGACGATAAGCCATGAGATCGCTCACCATGTGGGGGAAACGGCGGTCCTCAGAGAAGGAGATGTGCTGGAAGCGACGCCGGGGCCGGACGCGGATTTCAGCATGGCAGAAATAAGCGAAGCCTACATGATCCCGCTGGAAGATTATAACCAGATGGAAGGAAGCCAGGAGACCCTGGAAGAGGGGGAGGTTCTGGTCTACGACTCCCGGGGCGGTTGGGACAGCGGTACCGTTGGGATCGGCGGGAAGACCTGGAAGGTCAGAAAGGAAATCGGACGGCCAAAGGCGGCAGAGAGTGAGAGATCCCAGACCACCCAGGATGTGTATCTCATTTTCCCGGATGTGCAGGAGATCAAAGATGTGCTTACCTATGTGCGGGAGAATAACACCAGCGGCATGGATGAGGAATACCTTAAATCCATCACCCAGGTGGAATACGTGGACAGTTTCGACCTTTCCGGTTCCGATGAGACTAAGGCGGCAGTGGCGGAAGAACTGACAGAGCGGCTTGCGGATTCCGGGCTTCCGGGAGTAGACTGCGAGAGCCGGGAATTGAGCCGGGAGAGCTTCTACCTGCTGTACGGCGGCATTTTCTTCATCGGCCTCTACCTGGGCGTCATGTTCCTGATGGCCACCGTGCTGATCATTTACTATAAGCAGATCTCAGAAGGGTATGACGACCGGGAGCGGTACCAGATCATGCAGAAAGTAGGCATGGATAAACGGGAAGTCCGGCGCTCCATTCGCAGCCAGGTGCTCACCGTGTTCTTCCTGCCCCTTTTGGTGGCATTTGTCCACATCGCGGTGGCATTCAAAGTGATCACAAAACTGCTGATCACCTTCAATATGACAAACGAGCCGCTGTATGCGGCCTGCACGGTCATTACCGGCGGGGTGTTCGCTGTGTTCTACGTGGTGGTGTTCGCGGTGACGGCGCGGGAGTATTACCGGATTGTGAATTAATTAACTGAGGACGTAGCAAAGTTTAAAAAGGCTACGTCCTAAATTGCATTTTACCCTGTACCCAAATGCAATCTGGGGTGTACCCAAATGCATTTTGCCCTGTACCCAGTTGACAGTTTTTCCTTCGGGATGTATTGTTTTTATAGGAATTTTTATAATCAAGAAATGCAGGAGGAATACGATTATGACAAAGGCGGGAGAACGCGCGGTAGAAAAAGTGGAGCATGTGAACGGCGGAGCCGGATTTATCATGAAGGAGGCGCTGATCACGGGCGAGGAACTGGGGCAGCACTGTAAGATGTTCAGCAAAGTAACCTTATGTCCGGGCTGTGAGCTGGGCCATCATGAGCACCATGGCGAGACAGAGACTTATTACATTTTATCAGGAAAAGGAATCTATGATGACAATGGCAGAGAAATCCCGGCAGAACCCGGCGATGTGTTCTTCTGCAAAGATGGAGACGGACACGGAATAAAGAATGAAGGAACGGAAGATCTGACGTTCGTGGCGCTGATCCTGAAAAAGTAAATTAAATTGAGGACGTAGCAAAGTTTAAAAAGGCTACGTCCTCAATTTAATTTTACGGTGTACCCAAATGCATTTTGCCCTGTACCCAAATGCGATCTGGGGTGTACCCAAATGCATTCCTACACGTCCAGCAGGCAGTCCATCAGCCGGTCGTTATCGGCCGGATCCATGACGCAGAACCGGATATACTCGCCTTCCAGTGCCTGGAAGGAGGAGCAGTCCCGGATCATCAGCTTCTGGTGGATGGCTTTTTCGAACACATCGAAGGAGGTGACGCCTTCCTTCTGGATGCGGGCCAGAATGAAGTTGGCGTAAGCGGGATAAGTCTTGTAGGTGGAGGATTTTGCCAGCCGGGCCAGCATTTTCGCCCGCTCTTTGGAGACGAGGGCGCGGGTCCTCTGAATATAGTCGGTATCTTTCAGCATCTCCTCCCCGGCGAAAGCCCCGATGCTGTTGAGGCTCCAGGGGTTCTGATGGGTGAGAAGCGCGGAAAGGAAGGTCTGATTGCTGGTGATGCCGTAGCCGAACCGGAGGCCGGGAGCGGCGAAAAACTTGGAAACGCCCCGGATGACCATGAAATTATCGTAGGCCGGCACCAGGGATATGGCGCTCACCGCCTGTACGTCAGGGGCAAATTCTACATAAGTCTCGTCGATCATCACAAAGACGCCCTGCTTTTTGCACTGTGCGATGATCCGTTTCATATCTTCCCGCGGGATGGCGGAAGAGGTGGGATTGTTGGGATTGCACAGGATCACCATATCCACTTCCCCGGTCACATGGGAGAGGAAATCATCGATATCCAGAACGAAATCATCGGCTTCCCGGAGGTGATAATATTCCATGGAGCCGCCCACCAGGGACAGTTCCCGGGCGTATTCCGAGTAGGTGGGCCCCAGCACCAGCGCTTTCTTCGGCCCGCGCTGGGAGATGAGAAGGGAGATAAGCTCGGTGGAGCCATTTCCTACAACGATGTGGGCGGGATCCGCGCCGCAGTACGTGCCAATGGTCTGACGAAGGCTTGTGTAGGCCCGGTCCGGGTAGCGGCAGATCACATCCAGGTGATCGCAAAGCTTTTGCCGCACCGCCTCAGAGAGCCCCAGGGGGTTGACGTTGGCAGAAAAGCAGACGATCTCTTCCTTGGGAATATGATAATATTCTTCAATTTTCTCCAGGTCACTTCCGTGAAATTCTGGTCTTTTATCCATAAATCGGTTTCCTTTCGTTCGTATTTCGAAGATTTTGCGTTTCCGGCATTGCCATGAACGCGGATTCAATGCTATAATTCATTATAATATGTTTTTTTGAAAAAGCAACGAAAGAAGCAGGTGTCAGACTTGAAAAATAAGATTCAGAAATTTTCCAAAGGCGATTTCAGGCAGCCAAAGCCGGAAGTCGTGTTTGAGGAAACGAATCTGGTCCTGATAATCGGAGAAGGGGAAGTATACAGGGGCAGTTTGGGGATAAAGAGTAATAATGAAAGTACGGTGCGGGGCTTGGTTTACCCGTCTTCTTTTCGTGTTCATTTTAAGAAGCCGGGGTTCGAAGGCCGGCAGGTAAGGCTGGAGTTCACCTATGACGGGACAGGGCTTCCGCCCGGACATGTGGAGAAGGGCAAATTTACCGTGGTGTGCACCGGCGGGGAGTACGAGCTTGCGTTCACTGCCATCATCGAGCGGCCCTATGTGATGACTACTTACGGGAAGGTGCAGAGCACAGATGACTTCCGCAAGCTGGCGATCAAAGATTTTTCGGAGGCGGGGCGGCTGTTCCGTTCCACCGATTTCTATGAGATCCTGAAATATGAGAACGAGCGGATCTTTTACCTCTATGACAATATGCGCAAATGGTCCCTGGGCGAGCAGGCCCTGGAAGAATTCCTGGTGGGGATCAAGCAGAAGGAATGTATCTTCCTGACCCTTCCCGGGGAGGGAATGCTCTATGAGGACATCCACGAACCCACCAAGGGCGTGATCTCCCTGATGAAGAACACCTGGGGATATATGCCCATCCGGATCGTGACGGAAGGGGATTTCCTGAAGGTGACCCGTACGGAGATCACCACGGAAGATTTCGTGGGCAACGGGTATGAGGTGGAGTATCTGATCCGTCCGGAATTCCTCCACGGCGGCCGCAACTTTGGGGCGGTCCGCTTTGTCACGCCCTATGAGACCCTGACTTACGAGGTGGAAGTGATGGAGAACCAGGAGTATGACGAAGACCATCATCTCCCGGAGCTTCTTTTCGCCCAGATGCTGAAAGAATACATCGGTTATGTGGCAGGTCGGGTGGAGAAAAACACCTGGGTAGAGAACGCCATTGAGCGGGCTACCCGGCTTCGCCAGATCGATCCCCAGAATGAATTCTACCAGCTTCTTCTGGCCCATATTTATCTCACCGGGGGGAAGAAGGAAGAGGCAAAATGGATCCTGGAAAACTATAACTATAACCGGTTTGCCATCGGCAAGAACCCCATGACCAACGGCTATTATCTGTATCTGACCGCCCTGATCCGGGGCGTGGAGAGCTACACGGACCGGGTCCTTGACGAGATTGGCAAAGCCTACATGCGCCGGCAGGATTCCTGGGCGCTTCTGTATATGATCCTGGAGCTGGATCCTCATTACCGGAATCCTTATAAACGGCTGGAGGTGCTGGAGCAGCAGTTTGAGTTCGGCACCTGTCAGGTGCTGTTCTATCTGGAGGCTTACCTGTGTTATCAGGAAAAGCCTACGCTTCTGAAGAAGCTTGGAAAATTTGAGATGCAGGTGCTGAATTTCGCCACCAAGTACCGGCTGATGACCAGGGAACTGGCCCTTTATATCGCCAATTTCGCCAGCCAGCAGAAGCGGTACAGCGAGAACCTGTTCCGGATCCTGGAGCGGCTCTATGCCATGTACAGCGAGCCCATGATCCTGAATACCATCTGTACATTGCTGATCAAGGGAAATAAGACTCAGAAGCGGTATTTCCCGTGGTATGAGAAGGGCGTGGCCCAGGAGCTTAAGATCGCGGAGCTCTATGAATACTATATGATCACCCTGGACATGGAGCGGCAGAAAGGCCCGCTTCCCCGTCCGATTTTCCTGTACTTTTCTCATGGAAACAACCTGGATTACAAAAAGGAGGCGTTCCTGTACGCCAATCTTCTGACTTATGAGGTGGGGGGAGAGGAAATGTACCTGGCCTACCGGGAGCAGATGGCGGCGTTTGCCTGGGATCAGCTTCTGAAGCGCCATATCACAGAGCCTCTCCGGCTTCTGTATAAACGGTTCTGCAGCGAAGCGGAGATGGACGCGGAGCGGATGGAGGCCATGCGGGATATCTGCTTTGCCTATGCCATCACCACCAAGGTGCCGGGGATGAAGTGCGTCCTGGTGATCGAGAAAGACGGCGCGGTGGAGCAGAGAGTGCCCTACAACGGAGAAGAGGGACAGACCATTGTGTTCCTGTACGACAAGGAATCCCGGATCATCTGGGAATCCCAGGAAGGCAGGTATTATACCGATTCCATCCCCTACGAGACCAAGCGGCTGTTCTACGAGCCTCATTTTGTGGAAATGTGCCGGAAATACGGGGCTGCGGTGGGCAGATGGAAAGAAGAGACGCCCAAAGAAGAGGTGACCTTTGAAAATCTTGAGCGCAAGGGACTGAATTTCTTTGATGAGCGGGAAGTGTTCCGGCTGTGCAGCAGGCGGATCCGGGAGGAGAATTATGAGGAGGATGAGTTCCTTACCTACCTCTGCATAGAACTGTTCCGCCGGGGGCAGTATGACAAGACTACCCTCCTCTATCTGTCAGATTACTATTACGGCGCCACGGCGGATATGAAGCGGCTGTGGAAGGCCCTGCGGGAGTACGGGATCCCCTCGGACAAACTGGGAGAGAGGATCATCACGCAGATGGTCTTTACTGAGGATATGTTTGGAGAGGAGAAGATCTTCGAGGATTACTACCTGTCCAGAAATGTGTATTTCCGGATCCGGCAGGCCTATCTGGCCTTTGTCTCCAGGGAATACGTGGTGCGGGAGAGAAAGCTGGATCCCTGTATCTTTGAGATGATCGCCAACGACTGTGAGAAGAAGGAAGATCTGCCGGACATCTGCAAGGCGGCGCTTCTGATCTATTATTCAAACCGGGAGTACCCGGAAGAGATGGAGGAGGTCCTTCACACGACTCTGTGCGAGATGTGCGAGAAGCAGATGATCTTCCCCGAATATCTCCGGTATCGGGAGGCCTGGCTGCGGGAAGTGCAGCTCTATGACAAGACCATGGTGGCCTACCAGGGGAGACCGGAGGGGAAAGTTACCCTGTTCTACAAGGTCCGCCGGGGAGAGCGGGAAGAACTGGGATACCATGAGGAGACGCTGATGCCGGTATATGAGAACCTGTATGTGAAACAGTTTGTCTTATACCGGGACGAGACGGTAAGTTATTATTTCCAGGAGATAAAAGGGAAAGAGCGGCACGTGACAAAGACTCGTAAAGTGGGGCCGCCCCACAGAGCCAGCAGCGGGAAATACAGCAGGCTTAATGAGATGGTCAAGATGATGCCGGCAAGGAGGAAGCAGGCCATGATCCGGTTCCAGGAGGAGGAGACGGCCGCCCGGCAGATCTTCAGGAAATATTAAGCAAAAAGAGGGAGAATAGATATGAAAAACGGCGGTATTCTTGGATATGACCTGAATGAGAAAACCTGCCAGATCAGTTATTATGATACGGCGAAAGACGAGCCCCAGACGCTGGAGACAGCCTCCGGGACAAGCCAGATCCCCCTTGTGCTGGGATATTTCAAGGACCACTGGATCTACGGCCGGGAGGCCAAAAGGCTTCAGATCGCCGGGGCGGAAAATACGGTGGGCGATCTCCTGGGGAAGGCCATGCGCCGGGAGAAAGCAAAGATCGCAGGAAAGGTCTACGACGGGGTGTGGCTTCTGGCCAAATTCATCCGTATGACGCTGGAGCCTTTTGAGGAGATCGAGGAGATCACATTTTCGGTCCCCGAGGTGAATGTGGATACATCAAAGCTGCTGAAAAGCATCGGCCAGCATCTGGGCATCGACAAAAACCGGATCTGCGTGCAGGATTATAAAGAAAGCTTCTGCCAGTATATGTTCGATCAGCCAAAAGAACTGTGGCAGTATGAATCCGCCCTGTTTTTCTGCGACGGACAGCGGATCCGGGCTTATATGCTCCACAAGCTGAACCCGGCCAATGTGAAGGGCAAGGAAATGTTTGTGACAGTGGAGGAGGTGGCCAGCGCCCATATGAAGGAGCTGGAAGCCATCTATCCGGTGCTGAACGCGGAGAAGGCAAAGGATGCGGATGAAAGTTTCAAGTCTTTTATCCAGAATGTGTTTGACAAAAAGGTGATCTCTTCTGTTTATCTTACAGGAGAGGGATTTGAAAATAACTGGTATCCGGCTTCCCTGAAGGTGCTGTGCAACGGGCGCAGGGCGTTTGTGGGGGACAATCTCTACAGCCGGGGGGCCTGTTATCATTCCATGCGCAAAGGACTGGAATATGAAGAGGGGCCCATCTATCTGGACGAAACCCGGATGACAGAACAGATCTCCCTGCGCATGCGGGTGGCCGGCAAGGAAGGCTGGTATCCGGTGGTGGCCTGGGGGACTCACTGGTACGAGGCGGACGGACAGTGGGAGGTGATCCTGGAGGACACCTCGGATATCGAGATCCATGTGGAGACGCTGGCAGGGGATGAACTGCATGTAGAGACCGTCTCCCTGGAAGGGTTGCCGGACCGTCGGGATTATTCCCTGCGGCTTCGGATCGAACTTCTCTTCCTGGATGAGCGGACCTGCCGGATGACGTTCCGGGATGTGGGATTCGGGGAATTCTTCCCGCCATCTGGTTTCCTGGCGGAGAAGACCATACAGTTAGGAGGAATCCATGGGCAGTTTAATTCTATGTCATAAGAAGCGGGCCAAACAGCCCTATGAGATCACAAGAGTACATATCCGGGTCTACACCATTGAAGAGCTCTGCTACTATGTCTGCAACAATCTGTATCTTATTGACCATACCATCATGAATCTGCAGCTGTGCCAGTGGATCGGGACAGAGCTTTCCCTTCCCCGGCTGGCGCAGGCCCTGCAGGAGGAACTGGAAGGGGACTGTACCCAGAAGGACTTTGTCCTGACCCTCTTAAGAGAATCAGTGATCTACGACACCGCGGAGATCAACAAGATCCAGGGGATCCTGGAGCGGCTTGGGAACCAGCGGGAGGTGGAAAAGCAGAAATACAAAGCGGACAGCCTGATGGAGCGGGGGGAATACTCGGCGGCGGTGCTGACCTATCAGTCTATCCTGGGAGGCAAACAGGATGAGGCGGTGGACAAGACCTTTTATGCCCGGGTGTATGCCAATCTGGGAGCGGCCTATGGGCGGCTGTTCCTGTATGAGGAGGCGGCGGGGGCCTACCGGGAAGCCTGCAGCCTGTGCGAGGACCGGGATATGATGAAGGCCTTCCTCTACAGTTACTCCAGGGCTTATCCACAGGAAGATTATATGAAGCTTCTCTCCGGCAATCCGGTGTACTTAAGCCTGGACCGGAAACTGAAGGAGGAACTGGCGAAGATCCATGAGGACACAGATCCGGATATTTCACCGGAACAGCTGGAAATCTGGAAAAAAGAGTATCGCAGGATTGACAAGAATCAGGGGATATGATACGATAACAGGGCGATTTAGCATGGTAAAGTAATCAATTGATGAATTGTTACAACGGTGCAGTGAATAGATCGCCAGGAGACCTGAGAGTGTGAAGGAGGAAACGATTATGAAAAAGATGCTTGCAATGCTGCTTACCGCCGCAATGACCCTGGGAATGCTTGCCGGCTGTGGTTCCAAAGATTCCGGCGAGGGCGGGGACGCTTCCAGTGAGAGTGATAAGGCTTATGTCCAGGACAAAGGGACACTGGTGATCGGGATCACTGATTTTGCGCCTATGGATTATAAAGATGAGAACGGCGACTGGATCGGATTTGACGCTGACATGGCAAAGGCATTTGCCGAGAGCCTGGGCGTGGAGGCCGAGTTCGTTGAGATCGACTGGGACAACAAGATCCTGGAGCTGGACGGAAAGACTATTGACTGCGTATGGAACGGCATGACCCTTACCGACGAGGTAACCAGTTCCATGGCCTGCACAGACGCTTACCTTAATAACGCCCAGGTGGTAGTGGTGCCTGCGGACGTGGCGGATCAGTATCAGGATGAAGAAAGCCTTAGCGAGCTGAACTTTGCTGTTGAAGCGGGAAGCGCCGGCGAGGCGGAAGTAAGCGCAAGAGAGCTGAATTATACGGCGGTGACCGCTCAGGCGGACGCGCTGATGGAAGTGGCAGGCGGAACCTGCGACGCGGCTGTGATCGATTCTCTGATGGCGGCAGCCATGATCGGAGAAGGAACCAGCTATGCGGATCTGACTTACACTATCAGCCTGAACACGGAAGAGTATGGCGTTGGTTTCCGGCAGGGTTCCGACCTGGCGGAAGAGTTGAATGATTTCTTCGCTCAGAGCTATGAGGACGGGACCATGGATGCATGCGCGGAGCAGTATGGCGTGCAGGCAGCCCTGATCGCCATGGATGCCACAGAAGAATAAATGAGTAAAAAAGAAAAGGAAGATGGAGCTGTAACATGGAACAGATATTAGAACAATTTCCAATCGTGATCCAGTCCCTGAACGTGGGATTCCTGCAGACGCTCAAATTGTTTGCGGTGACCCTTTTAGGAGCCATTCCGCTGGGACTGATCATCTCATTTGGATCCATGTCCCGGTTCCGGCCACTGCGTTATTTTACAAGGATCATCGTATGGATCATCAGAGGGACTCCTCTGATGATCCAATTGCTGATTATCTATTTTTTCCCGGGGCTGGTGCTGGACAATCCAATCTGGGGAGGCGGAGAAGCGGGGCGCTTTATGGCGGCTTCTGTTGCCTTCATTTTTAACTATGCCTGTTATTTTTCTGAGATCTACCGGGGAGGGATCCAGGGGGTTCCCCACGGACAGGAGGAGGCCGGACTGGTGCTTGGCATGACCAAAAGTCAGATCTTCTTCAAGATCACTTTGCTTCAGATGATCAAGAGGATCGTTCCCCCTATGTCCAATGAGATCATCACTCTGGTGAAAGACACCTCCCTTGCCAGGATCATTGCCCTGCAGGAGATCATCTGGGCCGGACAGGCCTTCCTGAAGGGATCCCAGGGGATCGCCGGCGTGATCTGGCCGTTGTTCTTCACTGCGGTTTATTATCTGATCTTCAACGGGATCCTGACCGTGCTTCTGGGACGGCTGGAGAAAAAGCTGGATTATTTCAGGTAGGAGGTGGAAATGATGGCGATATTGGAAGTAGAACATCTGAATAAAAGTTTTGAGAGGACCCGGGTGCTGGAGGATATCAGCTTCTCCCTGGAGAAGGGGCAGGTGCTGTCCATCATCGGTTCTTCGGGAAGCGGCAAGACCACGCTGCTGCGG
>NZ_DBGCJQ010000055.1:0-6997 GCF_048354975.1 Massilistercora timonensis
TCCGGCTCAAGGTAGCGATCCATATGCTCATGGCCGCAAAGGATCAGCCGGGCCCGCTTATCCATGCCTTCCCGTTCCAGAAGCTCCCGGGTCAGCTCCAGCGCTTTTTCCTGGATATCGAAAGCCCAGACCTGCCCCTGTCCCATAGTGGCATCGATATAGACCCCGCCCGCCGGGACAAACCTTTCAAAAATCTCATGGCACCAGTCTGTGATCTGCAAAGACCTCACCCTTCCCATCCTTTCTTTTATACACGCTCTTATCCTTGTCGTATATAAACTATAATAGCATATCGCGCAAAGCCGTGACAACAGATCCTCCGGCGGCCCTCAGGATCCGTTACGGAAAAAACACCTGAGATTTCCGTACAAATCGCTTTGATCACGAAATCTCAGGTGTTTTTGATCGAAAATTCTCAGTTCCTATCCAAAGAACGGCAGAGTCTGCATTACCACGGCGGTCACTGCTGTACAGATGGCCATGGAAGTTACGTTTGCCACCGTCACATGGACGCCTTCCGGAAGCTTTCCTGCGAAGAATTCCGCTACCGGTCCGCCAAGGATTCCGCCCAGGGCGCCTGCAAACAGCGCTACCGGAATGCTGCCGCCAAAGAGCAGTACACAGGCAGGTCCTACACTGACTACCGGCACATAAGTGGCATACCAGCCGCCCTTGTCAAACTTCTTGGCGTAGAGGAAAACGCCAACTGCGGCGCCGGTAAACTGGGAAAGGATGATCGCCGGCACGGTTCCCGCACCGTTTGCTCCGTGAGTCGTGCACAGGCACCAGTCGATCACAGCGCCGATCAGTACGAACACGGACGCTACTTCATTTCCATAGAACGGAGCTTCTGTAAACTCCGCCAGCACTCTCCTTACAAACCATCCTGCACTGTACACATCTTCTTCACGGCCACAGGATTTGTGAGGTTTAACTTCCTTTTTCTCCACCCAGGGCGCCACCTTGCAGACTACGCACACGATGATCCCGGTGATAGCCATGGTCAGTACATTTCCGGTTACTCCCGGCAGGCCGATGGGTGTGATCACATAGCTTCCCAGCCAGGTCGCCACCGGAGCGCAGATCAGACCGCCCAGGATCGAACTGGTAAGAAGCGCGGAGATACTTGGTCCATATAACAGCATTACAGCAGGCGGCGCTCCGACTACCGTGATAAAGGTTGCCGCCCAGGTCACTCCGTCTCCCCGGAAAATATCAATATACCGGAACACGAAGATGGCCAGTGCCAGGGAAAGCAGCTGGGAAGCCAGTACCCAGGGGAACAGGGTGCTGCTGCCATAGCACACATCAAATCCTGCATACTTCGAGCCCTTTACCGCAAGGATCCAGGCCACGATACCACCGACGATCACGCCGGCGCCGGCGAATACGCCCGCATAAAACTGAGCCTCTGTGAAGTCCATCAGGAACCACTGCAGCTGTTTCGGAACTGAATCTGCGATCCCGTCTACGATACTTCCATAGGCCCACGCCTCATTGCTGCCTCCGATCGCCTGCATTCCAAAGTAAAACACGAATCCGATAACCAGGGAGATCACAAGCCCCGCCGCGGATCCAAATCGTTTATCCGTTTTCATTTTCTCACTCCTTCTCTTCCAAAAACCGTATATATACTTCTGTCATCTGCGCCACTTCCTGAAGATCGATCTTCTCGTTTACACAGTGAGCCACTTTGTCGTCCCCCGGCCCTGCGATCACAAAGGGAAGATCTCTTCCTGGCACCAGCTGGGAAGCATCCGTGTAAAAATAATGTCCTCTCAGGCCATCGTCAAGCCCTGTCTCCCCCATCGCTTTTCGCATCCGCTTCACCAGAGGATTCTCCGGTTTCGTCTCCACGGCCGGCCGGTTGTTCATCACCGTCACCTTGCAGGGCACAGGTCTCTCCAAAGCTCCCATGTCTTCTGCCAGTTTTTTGGCGCAGCGGATCAGTTCTTCATGGGAAGTCCCCGGAACAGTCCGGATATCCATCTCCATCACTGCTTCGTCGGGAATGATATTGGTCATCACACCCCCGTTAAAACGAGTGACAGACATGGTATTCTCTCCCAGCTCCTCATGCGCTTCTCCTGCCATGACAGTCTCCCGGAATTTCCGTTCAAACTGCATTGCGTATTCGATGGCGTTGCGCCCGATCTCCGGACGAGAAGCATGGGAAGAAATCCCCTGGATCTCCACTTTCAGCCAGAGAGCGCCTTTTTCACAATAACTTGTCTTACGGGCGGACGGCTCACAGATGATCAGTTCTTTGATCTCCTCCATGCAAGGATCCGCCGCCACTGCCAGCGCGCCGATCCCGTCCTTCTCCTCATCTGCGGTAAAACAGAAGAATACCGGCTCTTCCGGTCCCTTCTCCGCTTCCATCAGATGCTGCGCCGTCAGCATCATAGCTGCCACGCCGCCCTTCATATCTGCGGAACCCCTTCCATAGAGAAAACCGTCTTCCACCACTGCCTCCAGCGGAGGATGGATCCAGTCTTTGTTCTCTGCACAGTCTACAGTGTCCAGATGACCGGCAAATGCGGTTCCCTGCCCTTCCCGGGTTCCTTTGATCTTTACGATCAGCGTTTTCCTGTTTCCGCCGTGATCCAGAAACCGGCTTTCCAGTCTGTGGAAGCTGTCCCTGCTGGAAAGCCAGTCCAGGATCCAGTCAGCCAGAGGGGCTTCATTTCCCTCCGGCTGGCTGGTCCTGGTACGGACCAGATCTTTCAGAAGGGATTCACATACATTGATGTCTGGTCGAATGTTTTTCATATCCAGACCGCCCCCTTCTTCTTTATTTTTTGTAAGAAAACATTACCAGTTCTCCTACTCCTGTCCTTCTTACCATACCAAATCTGCTGATCCATCCGCCGCTTCCTACATTGCGCCGCACTGCACGGTTCTCGAAGGAAGCGATCTCTCCGTTGACGATGGTATAAGTAGCAAGCTTGTCTGCTTTGTCAATGATCGTAACATTTGCCAGCGCGCCGGGAGCCAGATGGCCGACTTTTTCCTTCCACCAGGGATTGCCGGTACGTTTCGCAAAAAGTTCCGCCGGATTGCAGGTCATGGTCGCCACTGCCTGGGAAAGGGTCAGTACGCCTTGCTGCGCCAGCTCGATGATCGCCGGGATATTGTCTCTGGTATCTCCAAAGCCTTTCATGGTAGCCTGGTTCTGACCGTCGGAGATCAGGATCTTTACCTTTCCTGCCTCCAGGGCATCGTAAGCCAGCTTCTGAGATCCTGCAGTCATCTGCAGACCTTCTCTGCTTCCCTTTCCTTCCCGGAGCATGGTGGTTACAAATTCGCCTGTCACATTGTCGCCGTTGATCAGGTTCAGTACTCGCTCCATACCCTCTTCCGGTCCCATATGGCTTCCGCAGCCTGCTGCCGTAGCGTGGGCCAGATGGATCGGACGGCCTTTGGAAAGACCTACCAGTCTCTCTGCGTGCTCCGGATCCTGTGTATGGGACATATAGAGAAGCCCTGCTTTGGATGTGATCTCGTAGATCTTCTCAATATTCTCATCCGACATGATGAAATGTCCCATATGATCCTTGATCCCCACAGTCAGGGCTGCAGTGGTCATGGTGATCGCGTTTCGGGTCATTTTCTCTGACAGTACTTCCGCCGGAAGTTTGCCCTGGAACATAGCGATCAGCTCTTCTACGTTCAGACAGCTTCCCAGCACATTGGCTGCTCCCAGGTAAACGCCCAGGTTGATGGGAACGCCATGGTCTACTTCCGCGCCCAGAAGTGAGGGAGCCATAAAGGTATTTCCTGCTCCCGGAGACAGACCCATGGTCACTCCGTCTTCCGCCGCGCAGAAGATAGGATTGGTGGTCACCTCAAACAGATCTCCCAGATGCAAGTGCATGTCGATCAGTCCCGGACAGACAAGAAGTCCTTCACAGTCGATCACCCGGTCTCCCTTTTCCACCGGAAGATCTACACCACTCTCTGTGATCACACCATCCTGGATGGCAATGTCTCTTACTTCCTCCACCTGATTTGCCGGGTCGATCACGCAGCCGCCTTTCAAAACCAGCCGTCCGCTCTTGAAGGTATCTCCCACGGTATCCTTCATGGCATCGTTCTGTACCGTCGCCAGCGTATCACTAAGAAAGCCAAGTTTGTTGTTATACATGTTCCTACCTCCTTTTCATGGATATTTTCCAGTTAAGAGTAGTATAACAAGAAACCTGGCCATTATCTTTATCCCCCTGGTACAATTCAACACAGGAAGGTTTGTTTGTGTGAAACAATTAACAATTTCATTTTTTATCAATCCGGGATGCCGGGCTGTTGTTCATACGGTAAAGGCTGACCGCGATCTGAAAATTCAGCCGGCTGTCTCCATCCCGGAAATCTTCTCCCAGCACCTCGCAGATCTTGCGGTACCGGTATTTCATGGAGTTATAGTGGATAAACAGTCTCTCCGACGCCCGCTTCAGATTCCAGTCACAGTCGATCAGCGCCTCTGCCGTAGCCAGAAGCTCCCCGTGGTTCTCCCGGTCATAGTCTTTGAGCTTTTCCACATAGAAGGACAGAAATTCCTCTGCTTCCCGGCTTTCTTTTACCAGGCCCAGAAGCTTGTAGACCCCCAGCTCCTCATAGCAGGACACCTGGTCCCTGGGATGTATGGTCCGGGAAATGGCCACCGCTGTCTGCGCCTCCTGAAAGCTCTCGCTGATCTCCAGGATATCCTCCCGGTAACGCCCGACCCCGATGGTCACCGTAAGCTCCAGGGATTTTTGGATCTCTCTGCGGACAGTCTCCAGCAGACCTCTGCACCTGGCATCCTGGGCGCGCCACCTGGATCCGCTCAGAAGAAACACGATCCGGTCGTTAAGTTTGCCGTAGGAAGCCTGGTTTTCCTCCGCTCCCAGTATATTTCTGCTGATCCTCAGCACCCGGGACATCTCCCGCTCCATCTTCTCGTTTTTCTGCCGGTCCAGACCTTCCGCATAACGCTGCTTGAAATCGTCCACATCCACGATAACCGTCACACCGCCCTCGGAGAAATCCCACTGATAGAGCTTCGCCCGGTTCTGGATCTCCTCCCGGGATTTGATATTCCCGTAGATCAGATCCTGTACGAATTCCTCCCGGTACTTCGCTTCGATCTGGGCATTGGAGAGCTGCCGCTGGATCTTCAGGATCAGCACCACCGCCGCCTGCTCCACCGCGATCTTGCGATATTCCGTCAGGGGACTCTCCTCCTTTGCCTGGCCGAAGATCAAGCAGCCATATCTCTCTCCACTGGTCTGCAGCCAGTATATCGGGTATCCCTCCAGGGCCTCCTCCAGTTCCTCTCCCAGGGGAAGATCCTCAAGCGCTTCCCGAAGCTTCTCCCCTTTCTTCGTACTGTAAAGCCGGCGAAACCGGATATCTGCCAGCACTGCCGGACCGGGGATAAAACTCTCCAGCATCTCCAGGATATCCGGCACGCTTCTGTCCTCCAGCACACTCTCCGTGAAAACCCGGTGCAGGTCCTCCGTATACTGGAGCACCTGAGCCTGGGCGTTCACGATCTCTCTTAGCAGTGGATTGATCACGTCTGTCCAGGCAAATTCCACCGGGATGGAGATGATGGGGAAGCCAAGCTCATCCGCCTTCTCCAGCGCCTTTTGAGGCAGATGGTCGATAAACCGGGTAAATTTGATCCCAAACGCGCTTGCGCCATGCTCCACCAGGCGGGCGATAAGATCTTCCGCCTCCTCCGGATGTTCCCGCATCACATAGGCGGAAGTGATAAGGAATTCTCCGCCCTTCATCCACTCATAGATATCCGGGGCATCCATCACACTTACCGTTGTAACCTCCCGGTTTTCCCCCGCTTTCCCTGCAATGATCTGAAAATCATAGAATACTGGCATCTCCAGCATATCTCTGACTGTAAACATATCCTCACGCCTCTTTTTACATCTGCATCTCAAACAGTGACAGCTGATTCGACTCCGGCAGCCCCGTAAGAAGCCCCAGCTCCGCCATGTAATCGATCACCGTCTTGCTGACCTTGGTCCGCTGGCGGAAGTCATCCCTGGAGAGATAGGGGCCGTCTTTGGACGCTTCTTCCACCGCCTCTGCCGCCTTGTCTCCCATGCCGTCGATGCTGGACAGGGGCGGCATCAGTTTCCCGTCGATGATCTGGAACTTAGTAGCCCTGGCCCGGTAAATGTCCAGAGGCAGAAACTCCAGCCCCCGGGCGTACATTTCCTGCACAATGTGCATATCCTTCATGGTATCCTGTTCCTTCTTGCTCAGGGAATCCGAGCGCCGGTTATAATCATCGATATAATACTGCAGCTTCTCCTTCCCCTGGCACATGATCTCGTAGGAGAAGGCGTCCGCCCGGATGCCAAAATACGCCGCGTAATAGGCCAGCGGATAATTGATCTTACAGTAGGCGATCCGGTAGGCCATCATTACATAGGCCGCCGCATGGGCCTTGGGGAACATATACTTGATCTTCTCGCAGGAACCGATGTACCACTCCGGCACCCCGTGTTCCGTCATATCTTTCTTGAACTCCGGCCACTCTTTACATTTTCCCTTGGCGACCGCGCCTTTTCTTACCCGCTCCATGATGGTGAAGGACTCCTCGCTGTCCAGTCCCTTATTGATAAGATAGGTCATAATATCGTCACGGGTACAGATGGCCGTGGAAATGGTTGCCGTACCGCTGCGGATCAGATCCTGGGCATTATTGAGCCACACATCCGTCCCGTGGGACAATCCGGAGATCCGGATCAGGTCCGACAAGGTCTGGGGCTTGGTATCCACCACCATCTGGATAACGAAATCCGTTCCAAACTCCGGGATCCCAAGGCAGCCCACCGGGCAGCCCCCGATATCCTCCGGCCGGATCCCCAGCACTTCCGTGCCGTGGAACAGTTCCATCACCCCCGGATCGTCCAGAGGGATCTTGGTGGCGTCAAACCGGTGATCCGTCTCATTGTATTCATTGTCCATGGCCGGCGAACTGATATAGCTC
>NZ_DBGCJQ010000056.1:0-11425 GCF_048354975.1 Massilistercora timonensis
GGTCGAAGACCTTCTCCACAGCCTGCTCGATCTTCTCGTCAGCCACGACGCCGGTGCCGAAGGTATCCACCATGATGGACGTAGGATGGGCCACGCCGATGGCGTAGGACAGCTGGATCTCACATTTCCCCGCAAGTCCTGCCGCCACAATATTCTTGGCCACATACCGGGCCGCGTAGGCCGCGGAACGGTCCACCTTGGTACAGTCCTTACCGGAGAAGGCGCCGCCGCCGTGGCGCGCCATGCCGCCGTAAGTGTCTACGATCAGCTTCCGGCCAGTAAGGCCACTGTCCCCGTGAGGACCGCCGATCACAAACCGTCCCGTAGGATTGATGAAATACTTGGTCCGCTCATCCGCCATCCCCTCCGGGATCACCGCGTCGATCACATATTTGCGCATATCCGCGTGGATCTGCTCCTGGGTCACGTCCGGATCATGCTGGGTAGAAAGCACCACCGTATCCACCCGGGCGGGAACTCCATTTTCATCATACTCGATGGTCACCTGGGTCTTGCCGTCCGGCCGCAGATAAGGAAGGGTCCCGTCTTTTCTCACCTGGGCCAGCTTCCGCGCCATCTTCTGGGCCAGAGCGATGGGATAGGGCATGAATTCCGGCGTCTCGTCGGAAGCGTAACCAAACATCATTCCCTGGTCGCCGGCGCCGATGGCCCCCAGCTCCTCATCTGACATCTTATTCTCCTTTGCCTCCAGGGCCTTGTCCACACCCAGGGCAATATCCTCAGACTGCTCGTCGATGGCCACGATCACCCCGCAGGTGTCCGCGTCAAACCCAAATTTCCCTCTGGTATAACCGATATCACGCACTGTGTCCCGGACGATCTTCTGGATGTCCACATAGGCCTGGGTGGTGATCTCACCCATCACCAGCACCATTCCCGTGGTGGTGCAGGTCTCGCAGGCCACACGGCTCATAGGATCCTGCTCCATCAGGGCGTCCAGGATCGCGTCCGAGATCTGGTCGCACATCTTGTCCGGGTGTCCCTCCGTCACTGATTCTGAAGTAAATAAACGTCTCTCCATCTGTTCCATTCTCCTCACTTTCCGCATTCTTTCTCCGCTCCGACCGGTATCCATGATCGAAAAAACAGCCCGCATAAGCGGACTGTTTATAGTTCTGACATTATAACCAATCCTCTTATTGTTCGATCGCTCGCTCAGGTTGGCACCTTCCCGCTCCCGGGGGTTGCCGCAGCTTCCCAGATCCTTTGTATCTCCACTGCTCTGAATAAGAGAAAGTTGCTGTATTAGATTTTCATGTACGGATGAGACTATACACCCTTTTGTGCAATTTGTCAATGGGGACGTGGTATTTTTAAAAATACCACGTCCCAGATTGAAAATACCCTGTCCCTTTTTAGAAAAACCGTGTCCCCACCAGGCCGATCACGCAGGCCACGCCTGCTGCCACAAAGGACGCCTCCAGCCCCAGGCCGTCCAGCAGATAGGGGCACAGGATTGATGCGATCCCGTATCCGATCATCACTGCCCCGTAGTTGATCCCCTGATATTTCAGGCCAAAATGATCGGAGACCACCACCGGAAACACGCTGACCACTCCGCCGTACACCAGGCACACCACGGAGATCAGCAGAATGAAAATGCCGCCTCTTGCCGCTACCAGACCGACCACAGCTACCGCCACGGCAAGGTACATGCCCCGGATGACCGCCTTTCTTCCTACCCGGTCTGACAGCCAGGGCATAGCGAACCGGCCGATGATATTGGCCACAGACGCCAGGGTTACCCCCAGGAGCGCCTCCGCGCCTGTCAGCCCCCGCTCCATCCCCAGGGATTTCATCAACGGATTCACCAGAACATAAGCCGGAACCGCCAGCGCCATGGTAAGGCTGATGGTATAGTAAGTCCTGGTCCGCAGCATTTCCCCGGTCCGGTACTGCTTTACACAAGACTCAACCTCGGTTCCCACGCTTACCGGATCCAGACCCTCCGATCTCATATCATCCGGCCTGTCCTCCACGAAAAATCCGCCCAGGCAGAGCACTCCATAAATGGCCGTTATGGTCAGCATGGCAAACCGGTATCCGTGGCCTGCCAGCAGAAAATCACAGAAAGGATTCATGATGATCCCTGAGACGCCTACAACGCCCACGGTGATTCCCGACACCAGCCCCCGCTTCTCGGGAAACCACTGGAGGGGCACTGCCGTCAGCATACTGAAGGCGCAGCCGGATCCAAGTCCTCCCAGCGCCCCATACCCCAGGGAGATCAGCCAGGGCATATCATAGGGCGCGATCCCCGCAAGGCCGAACCCAGCGCACATCAACGCGCTCCCTGCCAGGATCGTCCACTTCGCCCCTATCTTTTGCTGCAGCCATCCTCCCAGCATATTGCCCAAAGCAAAGATCCCGATGATAATAGTAAACGGCTGGCTGGAGGCCGCGTCGGAAAGATGAAATTCTTTTTTCACATAAGGCTGAAACACCGTCCATATGTAAGGATTCCCGTGCACAAAGTTGACAACAGACGCAATTATAAGAATCCAGTACCGCTTCTTGTCTCCCCCTTGTTTCATTTTAAAATCCTCCTGTATACCAATTGGGGACGTGGTATTTTTAAAAATACCACGTCCCCAATTAAAAATACCCTGTCCCTTTTTAACCAACCTTCAGCTTGAACTTCTGGATCTCTTTCTCTGTAGACACTTTCTCGATCAGCGCGCCGATGCTGCGCAGCTTCTCTTCGAATCTCTCATATCCTCTCTGGATATAGACGATATCGTCCACAATGGTGATCCCTTCTGTGGCCAGCCCGGCGATACAAAGCGCGGCTCCAGCCCGCAGGTCCGGAGCGCTGACTCTCGCCCCTGACAGCGCTTTCACGCCTTCGATGGTGGCGGAATTGCCTTCCACCTTCACATTGGCTCCCATTCTGGCCAGTTCGTCCAGATATTTAAACCGGTTTTCGAAAATACTCTCTGTGATCACGCTGGTTCCTCTGCAAAGCGCCAGCGTTACGCCGATCTGAGGCTGCATGTCTGTCGGGAATCCCGGATAGGGAAGAGTCTTCACATGAGTGCTCTTCAGATCTCCCTTGGACACAACCCGCACTGCGTCGTCAAATTCCTCTACCTCACAGCCGATCTCCACCAGCTTTGCCACGGTGGCCTCCAGATGTTTGGGAATTACGTTCAGGACTGTTACATCCCCTCTGGTAGCCGCTGCTGCGAACATAAAGGTTCCCGCCTCGATCTGATCCGGAATTACCGAATACTCGGTACGGTGCAGAGTCTTCACTCCGCGGATCTTGATCACGTCGGTTCCCGCGCCGCGGATATTTGCACCCATGCTGTTCAGGAAGTTGGCCACGTCCACTACATGAGGTTCTTTAGCCACGTTCTCCAGGATGGTGGTCCCTTCCGCCATGGCCGCCGCCATCATCACGTTGATGGTAGCCCCCACGCTGACCACGTCAAAATAAATGTGGCTTCCGATCAGCCGCTCTGCATCAGCAATGATCTTGCCGTGCTCAATCTCCACTTCCGCTCCCAGCGCCCGGAATCCTTTCAGATGCTGGTCGATGGGACGGCTTCCGATATTGCAGCCTCCCGGAAGGGCAACCTCCGCCCTCTTATATTTCCCAAGAAGCGCTCCCAGAAGATAATAGGAAGCCCGAATCTTCTTGATATAGTCATATTCAATATTAAAATCTGTAACCCCTCTGCCATTAATGGCAACCGTATGCCGGTTTACCCGATGTACAGAAGCGCCGATCCCCTGGATCGCGTCCAGAAGCACGTTAATATCATTTACATCCGGCAGATTCTCAATATGAACGGTCTCGTCCGTCATGATTCCCGCCGCAAGGATCGCCAGCGCCGCGTTCTTCGCCCCGCCGATCTCCACCTCTCCTACCAGCGGATGTCCGCCTTTGATAATATACTGCTCCATATCACACCTCAATAATTCCTTCGATATTACTCTCTCACATTCCAAACGTTTTATTCGTATTCTACGATATTATATCATAGAATTCCACTTTGTAAAACATTTTTTACAATCACGTAATCATTCTGTAATATTTTTACGATTCCCGAAGGGTTTTCAGCACTTTTTCGATCATTTCATCCAAATGGAGCCCATCCTCACAGACAGTAATATCCGCATACTTTTCAAACAATTCCACCCGTTCATCATACAATTCCTTCAGCGTCTGCCCGTCTCCCAGGACAACTCCCCTGCCCCGGACATTTTTAAGCCTGCGGCTGATGGTCTCAAAGGAAGCCTTAAGGTAAAGCACCTTTCCGATCTTTTTAAAATGCTTCATGGCGTTCTCACAGTAAACTACGCTCCCGCCCGGAGAGATCACAGTCCGCTCCACGTGAAGCCCGGCATTCACCTGATCCTCCACCTCCAGGAACCCCTGGATCCCTCTCTCCGCGATAATATCTTTCAGAAGCTTTCCTTCCTTCTCCTGGATCAGAAGATCCACATCTACAAACTGATAGCCCAGACGCTTCGCGATGATCACGCCGATGGTACTCTTCCCCGCAGCCGGCATGCCGATCAAAATGATGTTGTCCATCCGCAAGTATACTCCTTCATCTGTATTTCTCAGCCTATTCTATCATATCCTCTCTGGTACGTCCACCGGGAAGGCCGTCTCTCCCGCCCCCATATAAAATGTCTTCCGATACCGCCGGTACTCGGCCCGCCGCTGGCACAGCTCCTGGCAGACCATCACCTGGGCCAGATCCCGGAACCACTGCCCCGGCTCTTCCTCCCCCTCTTTTGCCCGTTCACAGATCCTTTTGCACATCAGACGCAGCTGGAGCTGGTCCGGATACTCGTCGTAGATCATACTCCCGTTGTACATCAGCCGGTCGCATTCTTCCTCCACAAAAGGCATCAATCTCTTTGCCGCATCCGGATAAATGCTTTTCATATAATCGTAATCTTCTCTTGCTTTCCTCACATCGTCCACGCCAAAGGGCTCCTGATAAACCATATAGAAAGGCAGTCTCTCCTTCATCTACCTGCACCTCGGAAAAAATATCTACTTTAACTATATGCCCTCCCCCCGAAAATGTGCTCCGGCCAACCACAAAACGGCAGCCGCATCAAGTGCGGCCGCCGCATGTTTCTTCTGCTTTCCTAAGCCCGTTCACTATAGTGATGGGCCTCCTCCAGCATCATATCTTTCACCTTCATCAGACGGATCTGAGAGCTTCTCTCATTCTCGTCCAGCTTCATGGTGATATACTTAATGGTCTCCTGCGCCTCCGGTATGATCACGTGCTCCAGCGCATTAACACGACGTCTGGTCTTCTCGATCTCCGCCGCCATCAGCTGGCACGCTTTCTCCGTCTCTGCAAGCTTCAACATATCCGGCAGGATGTCCGCCAGAGATTTCACCGCCCCGTCCAGGTCGCTGGAAGTGAACGCGAAACCATAAGAATAAATGTCGTTGGCGTCCGCGGTCCTTGTCTTGGTCTCAAAGGCCGGGATATTGACACTCATTACATTTTTCTTGCCGACTCCCAGGCTGACTTCCTGTTTGGGCGCCATCAAAGCCGTATTCAACGTGGCTTCATCCATTCCGGCTTTGGCGATGACAAAGTTCTTATTTGCAGAGCGGATCCCGGCTTCTACCTTCTTGCGCAGCTCCATATTCTCCCGCGCCATGTCCAGGAACTGACGCATCAACTCGTCACGTTTATCCTTGAGAAGCTTGTGGCCCCTCCTGGCTGTGGCCAGTTTCCGCTTGGTCCTGGTCAGTTCCATACGGGTAGGAGTGATCTGCGTAGATGCCATATCGCCACCCCCTTATTGTTTACCGTAGTACATGTCTAAGAACTTATCATCGATACGTTTCAGCTCGGATCTTGGCAGGATGGAAAGAAGCTTCCAGCCGATCTCCAGCGTCTCTTCGATGGACCGGTCCGTATTGTATCCCTGGTTTACATACTCCTTCTCGAATGCGTCCGCGAACTGGGCGTAGATCAGGTCGATCTCTGTCAGCGCCGCCTCTCCTAAGATGGTCATCAGTTCCTTTGCATCCTTACCACGGGAATACGCCGCGAACAACTGGTTCATGGTATTGGAGTGGTCAGCTCTCGTCTTACCCTCGCCGATACCTTTGTCCTTCAGACGGGACAGGGACGGCAGTACGTCAATCGGCGGCTGAATTCCTCTCCGGTACAGATCACGGCCCAGGATTACCTGACCCTCTGTAATATATCCGGTAAGGTCCGGGATAGGATGGGTCTTGTCGTCTTCCGGCATGGTCAGGATCGGGATCATGGTGATACTTCCGATCTTGCCTCTCTGACGGCCTGCGCGCTCATACATCTGCGCCAGGTCAGTGTACATGTATCCAGGGTATCCACGACGTCCGGGAACCTCTTTCTTCGCCGCGGAGATCTCACGGAGAGCGTCCGCGTAGTTTGTAATATCAGTAAGGATTACCAGTACGTGCATATCCTTCTCAAACGCCAGATACTCTGCCGCCGTCAGCGCCATACGAGGCGTGGAGATACGCTCTACCGCCGGGTCATTTGCCAGGTTGACAAACAATACGGTACGGTCAATGGCGCCTGTCTCCTTGAAGGATTCTACGAAGAAGTTGGACTCTTCAAATGTAATACCCATTGCCGCGAATACAACGGCGAAGTTCTCATCTTTGCCAAGTACCTTCGCCTGTCTTGCAATCTGCGCCGCCAGCTGATTGTGGGGCAGACCGGAACAGGAGAAGATCGGCAGTTTCTGTCCACGAACCAGTGTGTTCAGTCCGTCGATAGCGGACACACCGGTCTGGATAAACTCAGACGGGTATACACGGGCCGCCGGGTTCATAGGCAGACCGTTGATATCTCGTCTCTCCTCCGGAAGGATCTCCGGCCCGTCATCAATGGGACGTCCCAGTCCGTCGAAGACACGGCCCAGCATGTCGCCGGATACGCCCAGCTCCATACTCCGTCCCAGGAAACGTACTTTACTGTTGCTTAAGTTGATGCCGGCAGCATTTTCGTAGAGCTGTACAACCACATTGTCTCCGTCTACTTCCAACACTTTGCACCGGCGCTTCTCGCCGTTGGCAAGCTCGATCTCGCCCAGCTCGTCAAAGGCTACGCCCTCAACTCCTTTTACCATCATCAGCGGTCCGGCAACTTCCTGTATGGTTCTATATTCCTTTGGCATTAGAAGTCCTCCTTTCCGAACGCGCCCGCGATTTCCGCGTCAAGTTCATTCATGATCTTCTCATACTCCGTCTCGATCTGGTCTACCGTGGTGTATTTATAACGGCCGATCCGCTCTCTGACTTCCATTCCAAGAAGCGCCCGCATAGAAGCGCCGCCGCTTAAGGCTTCCTGCGCTTTCTCATAGAAGGCCAGCACCAGCTTCATCATCAGGTACTGCTTGCGAAGCGGCGTGTAGGTATCCACCTCGTGGAAGGAGTTCTGGTGCAGGAAGTCCTCACGGATGGATCTGGCAGCCTCCATCTTCAGCCGGTCTGCCGGCGACAGGGCGTCCATACCAACCATCTGCACGATCTCTTCCAGTTCCGCCTCGTCCTGCAGAAGGCTCATCATCTTCTGCCGGTCTTCCATCCAGTCCGGAGCCACTTCCTTGTTGAACCATCCGCTTACATTGTCCAGATACAGAGAGTAGCTGGTCAGCCAGTTGATGGCCGGGAAATGTCTCTTGTACGCCAGGTTGGAATCCAGTCCCCAGAATACCTTCACGATACGAAGGGTTGCCTGGGATACGGGCTCAGATGTATCACCACCCGGAGGAGACACGGCTCCGATTACAGACAGGGAACCTTCTCTTCCGTCTTTGCCAAGGGAGATCACATGTCCGGCTCTCTCATAGAACTCTGCCAGACGGGATCCTAAGTATGCCGGGTAACCTTCCTCACCAGGCATCTCTTCCAGACGTCCGGACATCTCTCGAAGGGCCTCTGCCCAACGGGAGGTGGAGTCTGCCATCAGGGCTACCGAGTAACCCATGTCACGGAAATACTCCGCGATAGTGATTCCTGTATAAATAGAAGCCTCACGGGCTGCAAACGGCATATCCGACGTATTGGCGATCAGCACCGTCCTCTCCATCAGGGAACGCCCGGTCTTGGGGTCCTTCAGTTCCGGGAACTCGTTCAGAACGTCGGTCATCTCATTTCCACGCTCGCCACATCCGATGTATACCACGATGTCGGCCTCCGCCCATTTCGCCAGCTGATGCTGGATTACGGTCTTGCCGCTTCCGAAAGGCCCGGGAACTGCTGCCACACCGCCCTTGGCGATGGGGAAGAAGGTATCGACTACGCGCTGTCCGGTTACCAGCGGCACATCCAGGGGCAGCTTCTTTACATAGGGCCGTCCCCGTCTTACCGGCCACTTCTGTACCATGGTCAGCTCTTTGTCCCCGTCTTTGGTCTCGATCACAGCGATCACGTCTTCCACGGTATGCTCGCCGGAAGCGATCTCTTTCACTTTTCCTTCCACTCCGTAGGGAACCATGATCTTCTGCTGTACGATCTCAGTTTCCTGGACAGTTCCCAGCACGTCGCCGGCTTCCACTTCGTCACCGATCTTCGCCACCGGAACAAAGTCCCACTTCTTATCCCGCTTCAGGGCAGCTACTTCAACACCCCGCTGCAGGTTATTTCCCGAGATCTCCATAATATCGTCAAGGGGTCGCTGGATCCCGTCGTAAATGCTGGAGATCAGGCCAGGCCCAAGCTCTACCGACATAGGCGCCCCGGTAGATTCTACCGGCTCGCCGGGTCCCAGTCCCGAGGTCTCCTCGTATACCTGGATGGACGCCTCGTCCCCGTGCATCTCGATGATCTCTCCGATCAGACGCTGCTTACTTACACGTACAACGTCGGACATGTTCGCGTCCCGCATTCCGGAGGCGATGACCAGCGGTCCCGCTACTTTTTTTATCGTACCTATACTACTCATAATGGACGAATCACCTCTACTTTCCTTTCCTAGTTACTGAACAGGATATCGGAACCAACCGCCTGTTCCACCGATTTCTTCACGCCCTGCACGCCGTCTCCGGTGTTCCCGGATACACCCGGGATCTGGATGATGGCGGGAAGGATCTGTCCCTGATATCTTGTCATCTCATGCTTTAATTCCGCCGCCAGCGCCTCCGTGATATAGATGATCCCATATCCCTCGGCCGCAAGCTGATGTAATCTTTCTCCGGCTTCCTCCTGGGCTGTCACAGGAAATGTATCCAGACCCAGCGCGGCGAAGCCATAGATACTGTCATAATCGCCCAACACTGCTATCTTATACATACATCTCCCTTACCCTTTCCCGGATCGACTCTTCCGGCAGATCGTTCTGTTTTCCGGAAAGTATGATCCGTACCGTCTTGATCTCATTCTGTCTCGCAATTACATAGGCGATCACAGGACCTATGGTAAATGCGTTATATTTTTGAGGACTGATCGTCTCAATAATACGGTTGTCGCACCAGCGTTCAAACGCGGACGGTGACTCCGCCAGCGCCTCCGCTCCTCCTGCGTAGGTCGTTCCCATCAGGTATTCCCTGAGGGCGTCCGTCCCGGCAAGAGCCGCTCTGGACAGGCGCTCCACATCGATGCTGTCACATTCAGCCATTGCCCGCCGCATGAACTCCGCTGATTTCGCGGTCTTCTGTGAACGTACGGCGATCTTGATATCCGCCACAGCTACGGTAGACTCCGCGTAATCCCGAATGATCTCTGCTTTTGCGGACTTTCCTGCCTGATAGATGGCATCAAGCGCCGCCCGGTCGATGATACAGTCGCACAGCTGTCCGTCTCCGGTGTGCAGCAGCGAGTCGTAGGCTTCCTGGGCCGCTTCCCGCATATTCTCCGGCAGACTGGCGAAATCTTTTTCTTTCACGATTTCCTTCATGGCTTCCCCGGGAATCGAGACATCTTCATAGTAGATATGCCGCCCGCCGTCTTCCGTACACACCTCTTTGATCGCTGCCTTCAGATTGTGGAAAAGCTTGGAGTAAGAAAGTACGTCAAAATTCTCCATATCTACAGACAACTCTCTTACCAGTTCCCAGATCTTCTCCTCTTCTCTGGTCAGCATTGCTTCCGCGTCACCGCTGGTCTCACTGTCGCCCCAGCCTTTTTCCTCCAGAAACTGCAGACACTGCTTATAATTCTGGCAGGCGATCAGCTGATCGATGGTGCTGTTAGAAAACAGCGCCACCTCCAGGGCACGTATCCGCGCAACCGCATAGGTATATTGTTCAGCCATTTTACTCCTCCTATCTGGTTACGCCTGCGAAAATATTAAATGATTTACCTTATCAGCCAGCTCATCTCGTTTTGCTTCAAACATCGCTTTCAGCGTACAATTCTCTTCGACGCCTCCATAGACCAGGACAAAACCGTTGGGGATATCCCTGGTTTCCCGGGACACTTTCAGACTTCCTCCTTTTCCGGCGGCAATCTCCCCGGCCTGCTCCTCAAATCCGGAAGGCAGTCTCTCCAGGTCCTTCGCAGAAAAACAGATCTCTCCGTCCTGCGCCAGCGCATATTTCCCGACCAGCTTCAGCAGCATGGAAAAATACTCGTCCTTCTCCATGGTTGAAACTTTTTCATATGCCTTATCCAGAACTTCCGCGATCACCGCCTGCTTTGCTTCCAGGATCCTGGAACGCTTCTGCAGATCCATCGATGATGCGGCCCGCTCCTTGTAATTGGCAACTTCTGCCTCTGATTTCCGGGAGATGCTTTCCGCTTCCCTCGCGGCCTCTGTCCGGGCCGCCTGGATCAGCTCTTCAGCCTGCGCTTTTGCTTCGGCAACTTTTACGTCAGCCGCTTTTCCCGCTTCATCCAGGATCTGGCTTTTCATCTTCTCTAATCCAGTCATAAGCCTTCGCACTCCTTTATTTTCTCATTTCTAAACCTGAATCGCAGTAACACCAAGGATAGAGATCAGAAGAGAAAGGATCGCGTAGGTCTCAACCATCGCCGGGAACAGCATGGCTTTACCAAACTGATCCGGTTTCTTCGCAACAATACCGATCGCCGCTACGGCTGTTCTTCCCTGATGTTTCGCAGATACCAGGCCCACGATGGCAACCGGCAGGCATGCTACCAGGATCAGAAGACCGGTCCGGACATCCAGATCAGCCGGGGATCCGCCCAGAAGACCAATCTTGGAAAGGGTGATAAATGCAACCAGCAGTCCGTAGATTCCCTGTGTACCAGGCAGAAGCTGGATGATCAGAACCTTCGCGAATTTGGAAGGATCTTCCGTAACAACGCCTGATGCCGCCTGTCCGGCGATACCAACACCGTGAGCGGAACCCATGCCCGCCAGGATAACTGCCAGTGCCGCTCCAAGTAATGCATAAACCAGTCCTAAATTCTCGATAATACCCATTATAAATTTTCCTCCTTAATATCTACATATTTTGT